>JAHWYE010000358.1 GCA_020028195.1 Nitrospirota bacterium | reverse complement strand
TCTCCTGTTGACGCTTTCCACAGAGGGTCGAGCCAGCCATCAGATATGCTCTCAATCAAGATAGGCCCTGGTGCTTTTCATCATTCAATTGGTTGCTTTCCACCAGCTTGCCCAGTCACGTTCCATCACACGGTGTCAGGATTTCTCAGGAATCCACGAATGTCGCACGTCTGCACTGTCCCACTTGTTGGCATCGCTCTTGCTGTAAGACGGTAGGAGGAATCACTCGCCATCATGGGCGCATGCCAGGCCAGCACGCAACTCTAACCGGGGAGGGTCACATGACGGAGTACAAATCGGATTTCTTGTTCGGCGCGAGTACTGGGAATGGCCGTGTAATGATCGTGGACGACGAACCGGACATCAGAAAAGTCGTGCGCATGACGCTCCAGAAAGCGGGGTACGATGTCCTCGACGCCGAAGACGGAGAGAAGGCGATTGAGGTCATCAACACGGGAGAGAATCGACTCATGCTCGATGTCATCATTTGCGATATTCGCATGCCCAAGATCAACGGGGTGGAAGCGATCGCATACTTCAGGAAAGAATACCCCAGGGTTCCTGTCATCGTGCTGACGGGGTTTCCGGATGTCAATATGGCCACCTCGTTCCTCTCAGACGGTGTTGTGGACTACCTGGTGAAACCGGTTGAAGGCGAGAAACTCAAAGCCGCAGTGGCAAAGGCGATGGATCAGCGTGAAATCTCCCGGCTCTAGACTCTAGCTACGCTCATGCCTCCCACTCTCCAGTTTTCCGTGCCGGAGGAGAGGCTCGCTGGCCTCTCCTCCGTCTCGGAAGGCAAGGTCCGTCCGAAGTCAGCCTGCAGAGACCAACCAACGCTCCCAGATGGCCGCTGAGGGATTTGCGCCATGGTGAACCTTTCGTCCACCAAAGTGGCCATTTTAGGAGGAGGGAAAGGCGGAACCCTTCTTCTTGACCTGCTGAGTCAGGTCCCCGACCTGGAAATTGTCGGCATCGCCGACAAAGATCTCACCGCCCCTGCCATCAAGCGCGCCAGGGATCTCAAGATTAAGGTGACTGATCAGGTCAGCGACCTGATTGGGGACCACGGCGTCAATCTTCTCGTCGACGTGACCGGTGACCCGGAGATGGAGCGGTTCATCGCCGGCCACAAGGGGCCGGGAGTCGAAGTCCTGGGTGGGGCAGCCGCGAAACTCCTCTGGAACCTGGTTCAATACGAATCGAAGCTGCAGGCTCAGTTATTCCATATCGACAAACTGGCGGGGATCGGCTCCTTCGTCGCGGGAATCGCTCACGACATCAACAACCCGCTTCAACTTGTACTCGGGTACGCCGAGGGCATCCTTGATGAACAGGATCCGGCGATCATCCGTGAATATGCCACAGAGATCATTCAGGCGGTCAAGCGTACCAGCGCGATCTGCACGGGGTTAACCCAATACACCAGGCGGATCACCGCCGACGAATTTGTGGAGGTGGACCTCAACCGCAAGCTCGAGGATGCCCTCAAGATCGCCCGCCATGCGACCGTCTTCCAAGACTTGTCGGTGGTGAAGGAGTATGCGCCCAAGGCAGTCATCAGAGCCAGGCCCGAAGAACTGCTCCACGCCCTCGTGAATCTGATCGCCAATGCCATTCAGGCCATGGAAGGACGAGGGACGCTCACGCTGGGCACGCGCTGCGAAGCCAACAGCATCAGTGTTACAATCTCGGACACAGGCTGTGGCATTCCCAAGGACCACCTGGAGAAAATCTTCGAGGCATTCTTCACCACAAAACCGCCCGGGAAGGGGACCGGATTGGGCCTGTATAACGTGAAGGCCGTCGTCGAACAACATTTCGGGAAGCTGTCAGTCGACAGCGAAGTCGGCCGGGGCACGACCTTTCGACTTCGGTTTCCGCAGCCCGAACAACCAACCCAGCGACCGTGATATGAACCGCGGCAAGGATCAGAAGGGAAGGACCGGACGATGGGGGCTGAAGGCCAAACTCGTCCTGTCCATGCTGCTCGTGGGCGTGGTCCCGCTGCTCGTCGGGCTGGTGATGGCTTTTTGGCAGGGATCGCAGCAGATTCGCGAAGTCAGCGGAGAGAGCTTCAAGGCACTGGCGACGGAAACGGCGCGGAAGCTTGACCTGGTGGTCGGCGAGGAAATGGCTCGCACCTCCCGCATCGCAACCGACCCCGCGATCGTCAACGAGCTGGAGAAGCGCCGCGACATGCTGCGGAATCTGTCACAAGACCAACTGCAGACGCTCCTGGTTGACAAGGCGACGCACTGGCAAGCCAAGGACCGGACCCTGGTCAAAACCGTCGTGGAAAGCAAGGTAGCCAACCTGCTCCGCCAGTACTACACGGGCTCCAGCAATGATCCCGACCAACCGCTTCCCCAAGTCATCCGTTCCGCGACCAAAGCTCTGTTTCTGACCGACACCACCGGCAGCCTGGTCGCAAGCCTGAGTCCGGACGTTCCCTACGCCCACGGCCAAACCCCATGGTGGCAAGGCGCCTATAACAACGGCATCGGAACCCCCTTCATCGAGGACGTCGCGTCCTTGATGCCAAGGAATTTTTCTCGCCCCTGACCCGTCCCATCCGGTTCGGCAAGACCGGCCACGCGATGTTGATTGATAGCCGCGGTATCGTAATGAGTTGCCCGATCCTGCCCACGGGAGTCCGCCTAGCGGATGCCGAGCTGATCCCGCTTGTGACCCTCCTCCAGCCAGGCTGGGTCGATGCTCCCAGCGACGGGCACGGCGGGCAGACCAGATCCATCATCGGGTTCGCCCACCTTCCGGAAACAAGCCGGGTCACCGGCGGTTCGCTTGACGCCGGCGCATGGCACACGTTTGTGTGGCAGTCCTCTGATGAACTCTTCGCCCCGGTCCGGAATCTATTGACCTGGATTTCGATGTTCGGGCTGGCCGCCGTCGGACTCCTCGTGAGCCTCGGCTATTTCGCAGCGACCCGGATCGTGTCGCCGATTCGCCGGCTACAGCAGGCCGCCGTCCTCATCGGACGCGGCGAGTTGCGCGAACCACTCAAGATACAGACCGGGGACGAGATCGAAGATTTGGCAACCGAGATTGTCCGGATGAACACTCAACTCGAGGCGGCCTTCGCCGGCTTAACCGACCAGGTGGAACAGAAGTCCCAAGAAGTCCGGTACCTCCAGAAGACCACGGACGAGATTTTAGACGGCGTTCCATCTCCAATCATCATGCTGGACCAGGAAGAGCACGTGCAGTATGTCAACCAGGCCTCAAAGGATGCATTCGGCCTGTCTGCCAACGACACGGCAAGCGCTCGATTCTTCGATCTGCTTCGTACCGATGAGCCGTCTCGGGAGAAGCTCCGGATCGAGCTACGAGCATTAGGCAATGATTCGAACGACGGGCAGGGTCACCTGTCCACCTCTTCGGCGGAATGCGGTCGAGAGATCAGAGACCCGCTCGCCCCCCAGCTGGCAGCAGGCACGAGTTCGGAACGAAACGAACTCCGCATCGGGACGAGCCTGTATCGGTACGAGTGGTTCCGCATCAGCGGGCGCCCGGGCGAGGGACAGCGGATCGGTCTCGCGTTACGCGACACAACCGATGAAGGTCGGCTCCAAGACCAGCTCATCCACACAGAGAAGCTGGCGAGTCTCGGCGTGCTGAGCGCTGGAATCGGGCACGAGCTGAATAATCCTCTCTTTGGAGTTCTGGGCTTGGGTGAGGCGATCCAGGAGGAGAACGATCTCGCACAGGTGAAAACCTACGCGAAAGACATCATCCAGCATGGGAAGCGAATGGCCGCCATCATTCAAAACTTTACCGGCCTTGCCCGCGCCCAGACCAAAGATCGCCCAGCGGCAGTGGATATTAACGCCGAACTCAGTCAAGCCCTCAAACTGGCGCAACTCACCCGAGAAGGCGCCAGCCTGGAGGTTCAGATGGACTGTCATCCCTTACCCTTAATCAACGCGATGCCGGATGAGCTTCGACAAGCCTTTACGAATGTCATCGTCAATTCGGTTCAAGCGATGAAGGGGACTGGCGTGCTCACGGTCGCCACTGCCGCGACCGACGGGATGATCACGGTAAGAATCCAGGATTCCGGTCCGGGAATTCCGAGGCCCTACCTGACGAAGATCTTCGACCCCTTCTTCACCACAAAGATCCAGGGCGAAGGGACAGGGCTTGGCTTGACCGTCACGCGTCGACTTATCCTGAAATATGGGGGGCAGATTCAGATCGAGAGCGAGGAAGGACGGGGGACAGTCTGTCTGAT
>JAHWYE010000097.1 GCA_020028195.1 Nitrospirota bacterium | reverse complement strand
TTTAGGGAAGAGGGAAAGGTGTGGGGAATCTTCACTCATCGTGTTGATCACAAGGCTCAATGAGTGCCGGGAGTTCTTGGCTGGGGATCATACGATTTTGCGCGAGCTGCTTCGTCCAGTCCAAGGCGCTGTCGGTATCCGCTACAGCCTCGCTCATGGCCGGCTTGAGCCCGGGAAGCGTTCGAAACGGCATCGACTGGCTACGACCGAGGTGTACTATTTTCTGTCGGGCCGTGGTCTGTTCCGGGTCGGAGGTGAATCATCAACCGTAGAGCCGGGGGTGGTCGCGTATGTGCCGCCCGGAGAAATCCAGTCGCTGGAAAATACTGGGACGGCTGTGATCGAGTTCTTGTGTCTGGTGGATCCAGCCTGGAGATCGGAAGACGAAGAGGTGCTGGAATAGTCGGGAAGGAATGAACCTTGGCGCGCATTGAGCATCAAGAGAGAACAGGCAGGTGAAAGCGACCATTGCGGTGTTGGCAGGCGATGGCATCGGGCGCGAGGTCGTGCCCGAGGCTGTCAAACTGCTCAAGGCGGTTGGTGAGCGATTTGGCCATGTCTTTGAATTCGTTTCTGGCGATGTCGGCGGGCAAGCCATAGACAAGATTGGTGTGCCCCTCCCCCAGGAGACTCTCACGCTGGCGAAGCAAGCGGCGGCGGTGCTGCTGGGGGCGGTCGGGGGACCGAAATGGGAAGGATTGGAGTACAGCCTCCGTCCAGAGCGAGGGTTACTCGGATTGCGGGAGCAACTCGGGTTGTTCGCGAATCTTCGTCCTGCCAAGCTCTACCCCATGCTGGCCGAGGCGTCCACACTCAAGCGTGACGTCATCGAAGGGCTTGACCTGTTGGTTGTGAGGGAGTTGACCGGAGGAATCTATTTCGGCAAGCCGAGAGGGATCGAAAAGATCCCTGGCGGGGAGCGAGGCATCAATACAGAGGTCTACACGACCCAGGAGATCCGGCGCATTGCCAAAATCGCGTTTGATGCGGCTCGCAAACGGAGGCGGCGGGTCACGTCCGTGGACAAAGCCAACGTCCTCGAGTCCTCTGAGCTCTGGAGACGGGTCGTCAACGAGGTGCATCGCGATTTTCCTGACGTTGAGCTGAGCCACATGTACGTGGACAACTGCGCCATGCAACTCGTCAGAAATCCGAAACAGTTCGATGTGCTGGTCACGACCAACCTGTTCGGTGACATTCTGAGCGATGAGGCGGCCATGTTGACCGGGTCCATCGGGATGCTCCCCTCCGCCAGTCTGGGCGCACACGCGGGTCTGTATGAGCCGATTCACGGCAGTGCTCCTGATATCGCCGGGAAGAACCTGGCCAACCCGATCGCGACGATCGCGTCGGCGGCTCTGATGCTGTCGTACACGTTCCATCTGGAAAAGGAAGCAGAAGCCGTCGAGAGCGCGATCCTCAGAACGCTGGACCAAGGATATCGGACGAAGGATATCCACAGTCCAGGAACGAGATTGGTCGGCACGTCTGAAATGGGGGATGCAGTTCTGAAGCACTTTGCGCAGGGGTGAGAACGATATGGTCCTGGTGTCCGCGAAGCCCGGAACAATCTGCACCGTCGTGGGTACCGGGGAGCCGTCCTATGCCGGCGACGGTGGTCAAGCTGCCTCGGCCTGTCTCAACGAGCCAAAGAGCATTGTGTTGGATCACGTGGGACGTCTCTACATTGCTGATTCTGAGAACCATGTCATTAGAAAGATTGAACTCGGAACGGGGATTATCACGACGGTCGCAGGCTGTCCGGAAGGCCCCTCAGTTCAAAGTGAGAGGGAACGTGTGTCGGGAATGGCGCCTGCCGACCTTATGGAGGAAGACCCGCTGAGTTCCCAGAGCCAGATGACGCAGGAGAAGTTTGTCCAACTGGCTGATCTCAGCGGCACGGTCCGGTTTGTGGTAGGTGCATCACCCACGGCTGGGCAGTTTCACGGAGACGGGGGTCCGGCGGCCAGCGCGACGCTCAGATTTCCCTCGTCTGTGGCGGTGGATGAGAGGGGTGACCTGTACATTGCTGATACGATGAATCATCGGGTCTGCAAGGTCGATGCAGTCACCGGCATCATCCGTACCGTTGCGGGGACTGGGCAGCGTCGCTTCTCCGGCGACGGGGGTCCAGCGGTTGCCGCTGCGCTCAATGAACCGGTCGCGTTGGCGGTGGATCGGAAGGGGCATCTGTACATAGCAGATCAGAGTAACAACCGGGTGCGCATGGTGGATTTGGAGACCGGAGTGATGACGACCGTAGCTGGGACTGGTGACGCGACCTATACGGGGGATGGGATGCTTGCGCCCGAGACTGCCCTCGCCGGGCCCAGTGGGCTTGCCGTAGGGCCAGATGGCGCCTTATACATCGCCGATACCTTCAATGGCCGAATTCGTAAGGTAGATCCCGAGACCGGCGTGATCACAACCGTGGCCGGGGATGGTCGAGAGTACCGATGTGGTGAGCAGGCCACCGAACATTCGACGAGCTTGTCTCGCCCCTACGGCATCGCCCTGGATCGGGAGGGCAATATCCTGATCACCGATTCCGATAACCACCTGCTCCGAAGATGGAACAGGGGGACGCGCATCATCACTCGTGTGGCTGGGAATGGAGTCGCCGAGTTCGGGGGGGACGGCAGGCCAGCCCGTGACAGCAGTTTGAACTACCCCTTCGGCGTTGCGGTCGATCAGAGTGGGCATATCTACATCGCCGACACGTTTAACCACCGGATTCGTGTGATCGCCGCGTGAATCAGGTGCCGGGTCTCCTGTCAGATCCGACAGGGAAAGGTGTGGACTGAGCGATGCTCAAGAAGAAGACGGCCTATCGAGTCGCTGTGGTCGGGGCGACCGGCGCGGTCGGAGCCGAGATGATCGAGGTGCTGGAGGAGCGGAAGTTTCCGGTTGAAACGCTCCGCCCGCTCGCCTCATCCCGCTCGGCCGGTGGGAGTGTCTCGTTTCAAGGTGCGAATCTCACTGTGGAGCAATTGACCAAGGAGTCATTCGACAAGATCGACTTGGCACTCTTCTCAGCAGGAAGCGACGTCAGCAAGGAATTTGCGCCTATTGCCGTCAAGGCCGGCGCGATCGTCATTGATAATAGCTCTGCCTGGCGTATGGAGAAGGATGTGCCCCTAGTGGTGCCTGAAGTGAACGCCCATGATCTCGCCTGGCACCGGGGCCTGATCGCCAATCCCAACTGCTCCACGATTCAGATGGTGGTGGCACTGAAACCGCTCCACGATGCAGCTCGTATCAGGCGGATCGTGGTGACGACCTTCCAGTCGGTGTCGGGGACGGGGAAAGAAGCGATGGACGAGCTGATGGACGAGTGTAAAGACCTTCTCATGTTCAAGCAACCTCAGCCCAAGGTCTATCCGTTCCAGATCGCGTTCAACTGTCTGCCGCACATCGATGGGTTTCTGCCATCCGGGTACACCAAGGAGGAAATGAAACTGGTTCATGAGACTAGGAAAATCATGGGGGACCACTCGATCGCGGTCACCGCGACCACAGTTCGGGTGCCGGTCTACATCGGCCATTCAGAATCACTCAACATCGAGACCGAACGGAAATTGACCGCCAACGAAGCGCGTGCGCTTCTTTCTGTGGCTCCCGGCGTGCAGGTATACGACGATCCGGCGCACGCGGTCTATCCGATGCCGCTCGACGCGGCCGGTAAGGACGACGTGTACGTTGGGCGCATCCGGGAGGACGAGTCGATTCCGAATGGACTGAACCTCTGGGTGGTGGCGGACAATCTCAGGAAGGGCGGGGCGCTGAACGCAGTGCAGATCGCCGAACTCCTCGTGATGTAGTCTATGTCGGAGTGGAGCAGCCTGGGTAAAATCTTCATCGTCCTGGGGGTTGTCCTTGTTCTCATAGGAGCCCTTCTGACTATGGCGGGCAAACTGCCCAGTCTGGGCGGAGGGTTCGGATGGCTCGGCAGGCTGCCCGGCGATATCCTCATCAAACGAGACCACGTCAGTTTTTACATCCCTCTCACAACCAGCGTGCTGATCAGCGTCGTGGCCAGCCTGCTGCTCTATCTGCTGTCGCTGCTCTTAAGACGATAACCGTCATGCGTGTGGCACTGGGATTCTTGAGCCTGCTCTGTTGGAGCCTGCTGTCCCCTTCGGCCCAGGCAACCGAGCCGGTCCGCGTCCTGCTGTTTCAGGACGTTCAGCGAGTCGTAATCGTGGCAGCAGAAGTCGTGATGGGGCGATTCTCGAGCGGCGACGAACGGGCCTTCGAAGCCCCTGTGGTCATCACCCTGCTCGCTGACGGGATCATGGTGAACGGGAATCGGTTCCAAACCGAAGGTGTGACGGTTCGGGGACGGCAGGACCTGACGGTCACAGTTGAGGGGCAGATCGAGACACAGAAGCCGGATCGGCCTGTCGAACGGGCAGCCGTGTTTCTGAGAGCCTCTTCAAAAAGTCCGGTGGCAAGTTCCAATTCCGTGACGGTTCTCCGGAATGCAGAGTCCGCGGGTGCGATGGTGGTCAGTGGGGCTCTGCAGGTCGTGCGGCGCGGCCAGGGTCTCATGGTGATTAATGCAGTTGATTTGGAGGAGTACGTGAAGGGCGTGGTGCCCTCGGAGGTGAGTTCGAGCTGGCACCAGGAGGCGCTCAAAGTTCAGGCAGTCGCTGCTCGGACTTATGCGCTCTATCAGCGGATGACCAATGCGGATCGTGACTACCACTTGGTGGGCAGCATCCAGGATCAGGTCTACCGAGGGCGTCAAGGCGCTGACCATCGGGTTCAGCAGGCCGTGGAGGACACGCGAGGAATCGTGATTACCCATCTGAACGTTCCAATTCTCGCCGCGTTCTCCTCGACTGCTGCCGGTCAGACCGAGGATGCAGTCAATGTCTGGTCAAAGGATCTGCCATACCTGAAGGGCGTCGAGTGTCCGTTCGACACGAACTCTCCCTACTATCAGTGGCGGACCTCGTTCAAGGTCGAGGAGCTGGAAACCAATCTGAGACAAAAAGGAATGCCGGTGGGCACTATTGCCAGCGTCACGCCCATCTCATACAGCCGTGCCGGCCGCGTGGCCAGGGTCAGGATCCTCCATTCGAACGGAGAACTGATCTTGCGCGGCGAGGACCTGCGACGCGTGGTGGGCTATGCCGTGATCCCGAGCACGCAGTTTGAGATCCAAGCGGTCGGGTCGGAGCTGGTCCTTTCAGGATACGGGGCCGGGCATGCGGTCGGTCTCTGTCAGTGGGGAGCCAAGGAACTGGCCGAACTGGGGTATTCCTTTCCCACCATTCTGAAGTATTACTTTCCGGGGACCGAACTCAAGGATGCGAGGCTGTTGGAGTCAGTCTCTCCGTCCACTCCCTGATGGTACTCACCGAGTTTGATTTTCCGTTCGATCCGACGCTGATCGCCGACCGTCCCGTCGAACCTCGTGACCAGGCCCGACTGCTGGTGATGCCTCGTCATGCTGGACCTTGTTCCCATCACCGGATCGCGGAACTCCCGGCCCTGCTCAGGCCAGGAGACCTCCTCGTGGTCAATGACACGAAAGTCATGGCAGTGCGGATGACCGGCCGGAAGCGGCCGGGCGGCGGACGAGTTCAACTGGTGCTGGTGAGGGAGATCAGCGCAGACACGTGGGAAGTGTTGCTGAAGGGCCAGGTCGGACCGGGACAAGTGATCGATCTTGGCTGTTGCGCACAAGCCACGGTCCTCGATCGCGGCCCATCGCGGACAACGCTCCGGATTGCTGGCGCCTATCCGGTCAGCGAGTTGATCCGAGAGATCGGGCAGATGCCGCTGCCGCCTTATATCAAGCGGGTTCCCACAGCGGCGGATCGGGTCTGGTACCAGACTGTTTTTGCTCGAGCGGAGGGATCCATCGCGGCTCCAACAGCCGGACTTCATTTTACGGAAGGCCTTCTCGCCGCTTTGCGGGAACGAGCGGTTGGGATTGCCACCATCACGCTCCACGTTGGGCCAGGGACCTTCCGGCCGGTCAGAACCGAGCGGATTCAGGACCACGTGATGGGATCCGAATGGATGGAGGTGTCTGAAGAAACCGCCGAAGCAATTCGGCGCGCGAAGATCAATGGCGGGCGGGTGATCGCGGTCGGGACCACCGTCGTGCGCGCTCTCGAAGCGGTTGCCGATACCGAGGGTCTCGTGCGGCCGATCAAAAGCGAGACGGAGCTCTTTATCATGCCAGGGTATCGATTCCGTGTCGTGAACGCCATGATCACAAACTTTCACCTCCCCCGCACGACCCTGCTGATGTTGGCCGCAGCTTTTGCCGGCACGGAACGGTTGCGGGAAGCGTATCGTGAGGCGATCCGCGCGCGTTACCGGTTTTACAGTTACGGGGATGCGATGCTGATTATTTAGGGAAGCGATCAGCGTTCAGCCGTCAGCCATCAGCGAGTGAAAGCGAGCACTGAAATCAGATCTCTTGGCTGTGCTGAAAGCTGATAGCTGAGTGCTGACAGCTCGGGTTAGAGGAGTTCCTTGTGGATCTGAATCGGGACCATGACCTTCATGGACTCCCTGTATGCGGCCATGGCGCGCTGCTGCTTCTGAAGCAGCACGTCCTGCAAGATCCTTTCGTTGGCTGAGGGACCGGCCGTGGACCCAG
>JAHWYE010000096.1 GCA_020028195.1 Nitrospirota bacterium | reverse complement strand
TTTTTCTCGCGAGTATCTTCCGAACCAGACGATCCTGGCAATCGTGGGAGATATTTCCATTGAGCAGGCACGTGCGCTCGTTGCCAAACACTTCGGCTCCTGGAAGCGCGGCACTCTACCGTCTCGGACAGTCGTGAAGCCGGCCCCGATTGAAAAACCGACTGTCCGGCTCATCGAGAAAGATCTGACGCAGGCGACCATCATGCTGGGCCACGTGGGGATCAGCCGAACCAACCCGGACTTCTACGCGGTGTCGGTCATGAACCATATTCTCGGGGCAGGCGGGTTCTCCTCGCGGCTGATGGACTCGATCCGCGATCGGCAGGGGCTGGTCTACGGCGTCGGTAGCCATTTTGAAGCCAACCTGATGCCTGGGGCCTTCCTGGTCAACCTTCAGACGCGGAACGAGACGGCCAATCAGGCCATCGCCGGCGTCCTGACCGAACTGAAGAGCATCCGAGAGGCACCGGTGACCGACCAGGAACTGGCCGACGCCAAAGCCTACCTGATGGGAAGTTTCCCCCTCCGCCTCGACACGACCGCGAAGCTGGCCCAAGTTTTGTCTCTCGTGGAGCTATACGGTCTCGGGCTCGACTACTTCAGTCGGTACCCACATTGGATCGAGAAAGTTACCAAGGAAGACGTGCTTCGGGTGGCCAAGCAATACCTGCATCCGAACCGCTACGCCCTCGTCGTCGTTGGAGACTTAGCGAAGGCAAAAGTGAAACACTAGGCCTTCGCTTCTAGCCTTGGATTTTTCAGCCATGCCACAGAACAAGTTGCTGAAGATGCAGAACCTCCTTCAGGGGATGGAGTCCGTCCTCGTGGCCTTCTCAGGCGGCATCGACAGCTCGCTGGTCCTCAAGATCGCCCACGATTCGCTGGGCTCTGGGGCCATCGCCGTCACGGCTGTGTCTCCTACCTTTCCAGAGATTGAGCTGAAGACCGCCCGCCGGGTAGGACAAGAGATCGGCGTCCGTCACTTGATCATCGAAACCGATCAACTCGCCATCCCGGACTTCGTCCGAAACGACGCCGGCCGCTGCTACCACTGCAAGACGGACCTCTACCAGGCTCTGCAGAAGCTCCAACTCGAACTGAACATGGGCGCGATGGTGGATGGGACCAACCTGGATGACCTCGGCGACGACCGCCCCGGCATCGTCGCTGCCCGTGAGTGGGGGGTTCGGAGCCCCCTGGTTGAAGCGGAGCTATCAAAAGCGGAGGTCCGCACCCTTGCCAAGGAACTGGGACTGTCGAATTGGGATAAGCCTGCGGCAGCCTGCCTCTCCTCACGTATCCCGCGCGGAACCGTCATCACGCGGGAGAAGCTGACCCGAGTTGAGCAGGCCGAGGCTCTACTCGTTCAGGAGGGATTCAGGCAATTCCGGGTCCGTGACCACGGCGAGATTGCCAGGATCGAGATGGAGGAAGAGGAGTTATCCCGATGGCTTGACCCGGAGCGAAGGACACGCGTCAGCACTCAACTGAAAGCACTTGGATTCCGGTTTGTGACGTTGGACTTGGAGGGGTATCGCCGAGGCGGGGGGAATCCTAAACCGTGAGGCGTTAGAGGTGAGGCGCATAAAGAAACGCACTCGCTCTCCTGACGCCTGACCCCTTACCCCTTACGGTGAGTTTCAGCGACTGCCTCTAACGCTTCGTCTGCCAGACGACGATGGTCCTGGTCGTTAAGGGTCCGCCCCACCACTTTTTCGGCGACTAATAGGGCGAGATCGGTCGTCTGCGCGCGAATCTCCTGAATGGCCTTGCGACGCTCATGGTCGATCTCGCGCGCGGTGTCTTCTTTGATCCGCTCCGCATCCGCCGCGAGGCGTTGCTCATTTTCCTCAAGTAGACGCTGCGCCCGTTCCTTCGCCTGGGCGATGACCGCTTCGGCATCTCGCGAAGCAGCGTTCAACTTGGCCTCATACTCCTGCAGCTTGCGTTCGGCCTCCGACCGATGCCGTTCTGCCTGCTCCAAACTCTCCCGGATCTTGCGCTCCCGCTCCTCCAAGATCTTCAGGATCGGCGGAAAGGCGACCTTATAGAGCACCCACAGCAGGATGCCGAAGGACACGACCTCCCAGAAAATCAGAGAGGAAAAGAAGTGTGACTCAAACTGCGGCATGTTTTCACTCGTGAAACGTTGAGCGTGAATCGTTAACCGCAAAGACTTCACGATGAACGGTTAACGAATAACGATGAACGACGTCCTACTTCCGCAACCCCATGATGATGAACGCGATGACCAGTCCGTACAGCGCAATCGCCTCGACCAGTGCGAAGCCAATCCACATATATTTGCCGACCCGCCCCTCGGCTTCCGGCTGACGCGCGACTGCCTCAATCATTTTGCCGAAGATAAACCCGATTCCCACGCCGGCGCCTGCGAACCCGGCTGCCGCTAATCCCATCCCCAACAAAGCCGCTGCTGCAGAATCCATTGTTTGCTTTCCTCCCCTTCAATGAGCTTAAAGAGCCTGACCGCAGGCTGCTCAAAACGTTCTCCAGCAAGGCCGCAAGAAGCGAGAACCCCGAGGCTTACCTTTGTGTACGTTGAGGGTCGAGCGACTGAGAACGCCGCTGGAGGGCGTTTTCAGCAGCCTCTCAGTGTGCGTGATCGTCGTGCCCATGCAGGTGCATGGCATCTCCGAGATAGACGCAAGTCAAGATGGTGAAAATGTAGGCCTGAATGAAGGCGATGAAGACTTCCAGGCCGTTGATCGCAATCGTGAATGCGAACGGCAGCCAGCCGATCAGAAGCGGCAGCGAAAGGGCCATTCCGAAGAGGACAGCCAGAACGGTATGGCCCGCCGTCATGTTCGCGAACAATCGAACCGCCAGTGAAAGGGGTCGCGCCAGCTGACTGATGAGTTCGATCGGCATCATGAGCGGAAGCAACCAGCGAGGCGTACCGGGCGGAATCAGGATTCCCAAAAATTTTATGCCATGGAGCGCGACCCCGACGACAACGCTCATACTGTACACAAGGAGCGCGAACGCCGCCGTCACCACAATCTGACTGGTCACGGTGTACAAGCCGGGAATCAGCCCCAGGAGGTTGCAGAACAGGATGAACAGAAACAAGGTGGCAAGGAACGGAAAAAACCGCATCCCGTCCTTCCCCATCGTATCCAGAATCATCCCACGGATAAAATCCACGAACAGCTCGGCCAGGCTCTGGAGTTTCGTGGGAACCAGCCGCCGCGAAGCTCCGGCTACGATGAGCAGGCCGGCAATGAGCGCAACCACCACCCACATCATGATCACCGCTTTGTTCAGTGAAATGTCAAGGCCGAACAGCGAGAGCTGCCCAAACGGGTGAAGCTCAAATGGGTGGAGCGGATTGTCCACTATTTCTTCCTTTCACCTTTCGGAGGGATGTGGACTGGTCCCAACTGCCCGTGTCCACCGAATATTTCTTTCACCGTCAGCCCCCTTTTTCAAGTGGGGCGACCGGGGGATTCCTACTGCGGCCGTCCAGCGAGGGCCTTCCGAGGCCGCGCGCTGCGGGAGCACGGGAATTCCCTGGTCGCCCCACGCCATCCCTTCTAATCGTGCGCGGTGCGCGAGCACTGGGCCAATTCCCATCCCTCCGCTATTTCCACCGCTGGGCTGCCCGATAGGCATTCAACACCCCGGCAACGGCTCCCAGGACCAATCCCGTTACCACGCCCCAAGGTGCTGATGCAAAGAGGTAGGTATCAGCCAGCCAACCCAGCCCGCCCCCCACAATCAAGGCTGCGAGCAATTCGGTCCCGATCCGGACCGCCTGCCCCAAGCCCGCATAGAACGGATCGGTTGAGGGCGGCATACCATCACACTCACCGCACACGCACGCCGGCTTCACAAAGGTTTCACACAGGCGCGCGGCCGGACAGGGGCGCGCCATTCAATCAAAATCTCAGGTAAATTGTCAAGCCGAACACCTCCGTTGGTCTCCGTTCCCTTGTTGTGATACAACAAGAACAATCGGCCCCCGAAGATTCGGTCACCGTATGATCCGTCCATCGCGCGCACGGTTTCTGATCGAGAAGCGTCCTCAACCACTGGTGCTGTCCATTCCACAGCCGGAGGGAGACGCATGCGAGCTCTACAGACGGATTGTCCTGCCGAACCGCCCGTCCTTCTGGTTGGAAAGCGGAAAAGGCAGCGAGTCGGTCGCGCGCTACTCGTTCATGGGGAGCGACCCTTATCTCGTCCTCTCGGGAAAGGACGACCACTACGAACTGCGCACCGGTGACGTCTCGACGGTGAAACAGGGCGATCCATTCGACGCGCTGACTGGGCTGCTGCGAGCTTCCCGGATGGAGAGACCAGACGGTGTGCCTCCGTTCTTCGGCGGCGCGGTTGGATTCTTGAGCTACGACGTCGCGCGACGCTTTGAGACTATCCCCAGCCAGGCCCCAGACGATCTTCACTTGCCGGACCTCCAGTTCGCGTTTGTGGAGGTGCTCGCTGCGCTCGACCACCACACCAAGACGCTGCACCTCATTTTTGCACCTCCGCTGGAACGGATGCTGGGGGAGCCACGGGAAAAACTCTACCGCGAGGGGTGTGATCGCCTCGCTGAGCTGGAGGCAAGGCTGTCGGTTGCCAGCAGAACCCGCGAGACCGACTTGGCATCCGGTCGGTTCGAGCTGAGCCCTGACCAGCCCCGCGCCGCTTACCTGGAACGGGTCCTGAAATGTCAGGACTATATCCGCGCCGGAGACATCTATCAGGCCAACCTTTCCCACCGCTTCACTATCGACTTCTGTGGCTCCTCCGGCTTCTTCAACGAAAGGCCTGGACTATCCCTCTACGCACGGCTACGAAAGGTGAACCCCTCACCGTTCTCAGCCCTGCTCGAATTCGAGAACATGGCCTTGGTCAGCTCGTCCCCTGAGCGCTTGGTGCGTTTGGACGGTCGCCGAGTGGATACCCGCCCGATCGCCGGCACCAGACCCCGCGGTCGGAGCGCGTTTGAGGACCGACAGCTTGCCGAAGAGCTGCTGACCAACCATAAGGAGCGTGCCGAACACCTGATGCTCGTGGATCTCGAGCGGAATGATCTCGGCCGTGTCTGTCGATTCGGCACAGTCCGGGTGGACGAATTCATGGTCGTCGAGCGGTATTCCCACGTATGCCATATCGTGTCTAATATCACCGGAACGATACGCGATGAACTGGATGGGTTCGACCTCGTCCGAGCAGTCTTTCCTGGCGGCACGATTACTGGAGTACCCAAGATCCGTTGTATGGAGATCATCGACAGTCTGGAGCCAGTCCAACGCGGACCCTATACCGGCTCGCTGGGCTATCTGAGTTGGAGCGGCGATTTGGACCTGAACATCATCATCCGCACCTTGGTCCTGACCAGCGGGCACGGTTATCTTCAAGTTGGAGCGGGGATTGTCGCGGACTCCGATCCAGGCCGGGAGTACGAAGAGACGCTATTCAAGGCTGAGGCCCTCTTCGAGGTTCTTCAGAAATCCTGACCATGTGGATCTACCTCAATGACGCGTTCGTGCAGAGGGACAAAGCAGTCATATCGGTTTTCGACCATGGCTTCCTGTACGGAGACGGTGTCTATGAGACGCTTCGAGCCTACAGTGGTCGCATTTTTATGCTCTCCCAGCATCTTGCCAGACTGCAACGTTCTGGAAATCTGATCGGGCTCGATATCCCCATTCCCGAGAAGGACTGGCCGGCGCTCCTGAATGAAGCCATACGTCGGAATGGCCTCACGGACGCGTACTTACGCATCACGGTTTCCCGCGGCGAGGGAGCGATTGGGCTGGACCCGAGCCTCTGTCGGCGTCCGACGGTGGTCATTATGGCCATGCCGTTCCAGCCCTATCCTTCTAACCTATTCCGAGAAGGCGTGAAACTGACTATCGCCCACGTCCGCCGGAATCTGGCGACGGCCTTGTCCCCCCAGATTAAATCACTGAACTTCCTGAACAATATACTGGCGAAGCAGGAAGCCTTGCAGGCCGGGGCCTTCGATGCACTCATGCTGAACTCCGAGGGACAGCTGACGGAATGCAGTACCAGCAACCTGTTCTTCGTGCGAACCGGACGCCTCTGCACCCCTTCAGTGGCCTGCGGCATTCTGGACGGCATTACTCGGGAAGTGGTGCTCCTGCTGGCACGGGAACAGGGGATACCGGCTGACGAGGGAGTGTACGAAGCCGAGGCGTTGAGGCAGGCTGAAGAATGCTTCCTGACCAACACTAGCATGGAGATTATGCCGGCCTGTCAGATCAATAACCTTCCGGTTGGCGCTGGACGGCCAGGTTCTCTCACCACCAGATTACAGGATCACTTCCGCTCCAACCTCGCGCGTTTCCTAGGGTAAACAGGCCCTTGCTCTCAGTTGCTGCCGCTTGATCTATTTTTTTTGCTCAGTTATTCAAGGTGTTACGATTGGCGTTTTGACAGGTCCGGTCAGGGGATGCTATGGTTTGATGTATGCTGATGAATCAGCTGTGGTCCCGTCTTGGGCACTGCGCCCGGTTGGGTGCCTTGGCTACGCTATTAATATTCACGACCTCGGCATTCCCGCCGGTCGTGCTGGGGGATATTTACCAATACATTGACGGAGACGGGACCGTCCACCTGACCAATGTCCCCAGTGATCCA
>JAHWYE010000095.1 GCA_020028195.1 Nitrospirota bacterium | reverse complement strand
ATCGGGACGGTGGGCGGTGAGCGACTGGTGGTTGAGGTGGCAGCCGACCGCTTGGGACCTGCCTGTCGGATTGACGTGGATCTGGACCGGCTCCATGATCGGTGGGCGAATAGCCTGGAGCGGATGCTCAACTCCCGTTAAACGTGGGACGGGAGGACATGCGAAGTATTCATGCGTGACGATTAACGATTCACGTTTAACGAATAACGAGTAACATGACATGCAACTGATTACACCCGACAAGTTTCACGATGAGTGCGCGGTGTTCGGCATCTTTGGCCACAAGGAAGCCGCCAACCTCACCTACCTGGGCCTCTATGCGCTCCAGCATCGCGGGCAGGAAGGGTCCGGGATCGTGTCCTCGGACGGGGAGCACTTCTACTTGGAAAAGGCCATGGGCCTGGTGGCCGACATCTATACGAAGCCTGTGCTCAAGCGGCTCCCCGGGTACATGGCCATCGGACATAACCGCTATTCCACCGCAGGTAGCAGTGACTTGAAGAATGTCCAGCCGTTGACCGTCAATTTTGCCTTCGGGAACCTGGCACTGGCGCACAACGGCAACCTCATCAACGCCACGATGCTGCGCAACGAGCTGGAGGCCTATGGGGCGATCTTCCAGTCCTCGACGGACAGCGAGGTGATCATCCACCTGATCGCTCACTCCAAGGGAGACACGCTGTTGGCGCGGGTGATTGATGCGCTGAATCAGGTGAGGGGCGCCTTCTCGGTGGTGATCCTGACGGATGAAGGTGTCATCGCTGCCCGCGATCCCTACGGATTCCGCCCGCTTTGCCTGGGCCGGCTCAGGGAGAGCTGGCTGGTGGCCTCCGAGACCTGCGCCTTCGACCTGATCGGGGCTGAGGCGATCCGTGAGATCGAAGCGGGCGAGCTGGTGGTCCTGAACAAGGACGGAGTGAGCAGCTACCGGCCCTTTCCGAAGACCCAGCCGGCGAAGTGCGTCTTCGAATACGTGTACTTTGCCAGGCCGGACAGCAAGATCTTCGGGGCGAAGGCGGTGTATGCGACCCGCAAGGCGCTTGGTCGGCAACTAGCCAAAGAGGCCTGGGTGGATGCGGATATCGTGATTCCGGTCCCGGATTCGGGTGTCCCCGCGGCGCTGGGCTATGCGGAAGGCTCAGGAGTTCCGTTCGAGATCGGGCTGATTCGGAACCACTATATCGGCCGAACCTTCATCGAGCCAGAACAGTCCATCCGCCACTTCGGAGTCAAGATCAAGTTGAACGCGGTGCCCGAAGTGCTGGAGGGCAAGCGCGTGGTCGTGGTGGATGATTCGATCGTGCGAGGCACCACCAGTCGGAAGATCGTGAAGATGCTTCGGCATGCGGGCGCGAAAGAGGTACACATGCGGATCAGTTCGCCCCCGATCGTCTCGCCTTGTTTCTATGGCATTGACACGCCGACCAAGCGGGAGCTGATCGGGTCGAGTCATACGATCCAGGAGATCAGGAGATACATCACGGCCGACAGCCTGGCTTACCTCAGCCTGGAGGGTATGCTGAAGGCCGCTCCCGGCAGCCCAGACCAGTATTGCAACGCCTGTTTCACCGAGCGTTACCCCATCCCGTTCACCAAGGCCGAGGAGCTGCAGTTAGGCCTGTTCGAAGCTCACCTCTAATCCGGTTGCCCCCAAAATTTTTGCCATGTTAGGATAGCGTCGCAACGGAGCGTATGGCTTATGGCGGATAGCAGATGGCTCTGAAATTATCAGCTCTTGTATCCTGCTAGAGCTATTTGCCATCAGCTATAAGCACTGCGCTGTAAAAAGGGAGGCTATCATGAAACGAATCATCCTCACGACATTGATGCTGATGACGTACGTGCTCCTGGTGACTGCAGTGTCAGCCTCGAGCTTCTTCAAGATCGGAGAGAAAGCGCCGACGTTCACCTTGACCTCGATCACCGGCGAGACGGTCTCGCTGGAGAGCTTGAAAGGGAAAGTGGTCGTGCTGGGGCTGTTCCATATCTGTGAGCCCTGTCTCATGCAGGGCACGAATCTACAGAAGGTCTATGAAGCCACCCGAGGCAAGGATGTGGCGGTCGTCGGGGTGAACTCCGCGGGCAATTCCAAGAAGGCGGTGATGGAGTTCCTCACGCAGTTTCCGGTCAAGGTCACCTATCCCTATCTCATCGATCCGAACAAGACCACGGATAAACTTTACGGCGGCGGCCGGTTCATCCCGAACGTCTATATCATTGACCGGGACGGTGTGATACGGTGGCAACGGGTCGGAAACATGGACCTGGCCGGAGCCGACGTTATTTTGCAGGAAGTCGAGAAGTTGCTGGCGGGTGCGAACAAGTCGATGTAGGTTGCGCATCAACTGGAGCATCCCGCTGCTCGCGGAACGCACACACCTCCAGTGTGATTCGTCGTTCGTGAAGCGTGAAGCATCCGAATTCCGGAACGAGATACGCTTCACGAGGCCCGCTTCACGGGACATAATGCCGATGCGCGCATTTGGAGATAGCCCGCCTGCCGCCATTGTTTAAATAGCTCTCACTCGCCAGGAAGTGGGGTGGGAAAAGGGAAAACTTATGGACGAACTGGAAGAAGGGAAGCAGAAGTTTCTTGAGCTGGTCAAGAGCGTTGATGCGGCGGTGCAGGTGGTGATGCCGGTCACGCCGTCGAACAGCATGTTCCTGATCTCGCTGACCAGGGGCGCCAACCGAAAGTTCATTACGGTTCCTGAAGACGACATCATGGATCTTCCCAACGAAGCAGACATTCTCGCGAAGGTGACGAAAGTCGTGCGGGACGCTATCGGCACATTATGAAACAACTTCTTCCAGGTATCTGGCAGTGGTCCTGGTTTTCACAGGAGAAGCAGCTCGATTTCAACGGCTTGTTCCTCACGGTCGGCGAGCATCGCGTGCTGGTGGATCCTCCGCCCATGACGCAGGATGACCTGAATCAGGCCAGGCAGGGTGGGCAGGTGGACTATGTTCTGCTCACCAATCGCGACCACGAGCGGGAAGCGGCGACCTATCGACAGGAATTAGGCTGCCAGGTGATGGTCCCTGAAGCTGATGCGTCCCAGATGACCATCAAAGCAAACAAGACCTACAAGGATGGGGAACTGCTTGCCGGCGGTATCTGGGTCATCCATCTCAAAGATCAGAAATCGCCTGGAGAGTCCGCCTTGTTTATTCAGCAGGGTAAGGGCGTCCTGATCGTGGGGGACGCGCTAATCGGAAAGCCTCCTGGTTCATTGGCGATGCTTTCGGCCGAGAAATATGCCGATGCCGGCCGGGCACGCGAGGGCTTGCGCCGTCTCTTGAAATACAATTTTGATGCGATCCTGGTGGGAGACGGGACCTCGATCCTGACCGGCGCCAAGCAAGCGATGGAGCGACTGTTCCAGAAGTGATCGTCCCGATCATGCTCGACACGCAATCCGAACAACTCAATCGCCGTGGCAATGAGCATTTTTCTCGCGGCCACTACACCGAGGCGTATGTCTGCTATGCGAAGGCGCTCGAGCATGATCGGTTAAGCGGAGATCGTCGGGCGCTGACTGCGACGCTCGGCAATCTTGGGAATATCTGCGCCGTCAGCGGCCGGCGCGAGCAAGCGCAGAGCTACTACCAGGAAGTGCTCGAGCTGCAAAAGATTCGAGGGGATGAGCGGGGGATCGGCACAACCCTGGCGAATCTGGGAAATCTTCGGGCTGATGCGGGGGAATGGGACCGGGCGCGGGCTTACTACCTGGAAGCGTTGGATCTCATGGAACGGTCCGGCGATCACCCAGGCATGGCCGTACTCTTCTCGGACCTGGGGTTGGTCGCTCGCGAGACCGGGCAGTATGACGAGGCGATGCGCTACTACGAACAGTCGCTGAGCTTGATGCGGCGCACCGGCAACCAGGGTGGGATGGCTGATGCCTGGCGCATGATGGCGCGGACCTATGTGCTGCAGCAGCGTTATGACGAGGCGTTAGCCTGTTGCCGGACCAGCCAGGGTATCGCCGAACGGGAGGGCGACGAGTTGCGGACCGGAGGCGCGCGTTATGTCATGGCCCAGTGCTATGAGGAACTGGGGCAGTTGAGAGAGGCTGCAGAGCTGCTTGAGCACGTGGTACAGATGGACCGCAAATACCGGTTACCGAAGCTGGAGGAGAACACCAAACGATTGGAAGCCTTGCGAGCCCGCCTTGCGACCGGTGAGCAACAGGGTTCATCGCAACAGGAGACCCATGCATGAGTGACGCGCAAACTACCATCCCGTCGTGGGACAGCACTCGCTCACGCCTTTGCCAGGCTGAGCCGGGGTTTTACGAGCTGGAGCCAGGAGGGGCATTAGCCATGCCATTGGGAGAGGAAGGCTGGATGCTGGAGGTGACCCCTGACGGACGCATGATTTGCCAGACCGGCATGGATATTGATGACATCAAGAGCCTGTTGTCTGAAGGGACGCCTGAGGATCTCGGCACGGATGAGCTCGCCAAGCAAGCGAAATATTACCTGCAGCCGGCTGTTGCCAAAGTCAGAAGGGTTCTCATCGGCGCTGGGTTCGAAGAGACCACTGAGATGAATGACCAATACGTTGCCATCACCTTCCACAAGGCCGTAGATTTCCAGAAGTTGGACGAGGTGAAGCAGGCGGTGCGGTGGTGCCAGCAGCAGTTCACGAGGAAGACGTAAGGCGTGAAACGTGAGGCGTCAGGCGCAGGTGAAAAATCGCCTCACGCTTTACCCCTTGCGCCTCACGGGGATAGCGAAAATGGCAATCAAGGGTTACGCGACCCCAGAAGGTACGAGGAAGTATCGAGACCGGTTAGTCGCTGCTCGTATCGCTCACGCTGATCATTTCCGGGAAGGCTTAGAAGGGCTGGCTCTCTCCTCAATCGGACTCGGCACGTATCTCGGGGGCTATGATGAGCGGACGGACGCGCTCTACCTGGGGGCGGTCAAGCAGGCAGTCGCGGCCGGCTGTAACGTCTTCGACGGCGCCATTAATTACCGTTGCCAGCGCAGCGAGCGGGTGATCGGACAGGCTCTGTCTCAGATGATCCGGGAGCGGGTCTGTCGGCGTGATGAGATCCTGATCGCCACGAAAGGCGGGTACATCCCTTATGATGGCGCTCCCCCACGCGACAACTACGCCTATATCCTTCAGACCTTCGTGACGCCCGGCATCGTCAGCTACCAGGATGTGGTGGGGGACTGCCACTGCATGACGCCGGCCTATCTCCGCCACCAAGTGGAGACCAGCCTGACCAATCTCGGGCTCTCTTGTCTGGACGTCTATTACCTGCATAACCCGGAGGCTCAGCTCGATGCGGTCTCGCGGGACGAGTTCATTGTTCGTATGCGCGCCGCCTTCGAGACGCTCGAGGAAGCGGTGGCGCAGGGGAAGCTCCGTCTGTATGGAACCGCCACCTGGAACGGATATCGGACTCGGCCAGGGTCCCGCGGTCATCTCTCCCTTGAAATGCTGGTTGGTCTAGCCAGTGAGGTAGGCGGGAAAGGCCACCATTTCAGGGTCATCCAGTTACCGTACAATTTGGGCATGTTGGAAGCGCTCGCTGAGCAGACGCAAAGCGTGAATGGAAAGCCTATCAGCCTGTTGGAAGCCGCCAAGGTGCTCGATGTCTATGTGATGTCCAGTGCGTCCATCCTGCAGGGGCAACTGAGTCGAGGGCTGCCGAGCCATGTGCGCGAAGTGCTGGGAGAGGGGAGCGATGCCCAGCGGGCGATTCAGTTTGTCCGCTCGACCCCCGGCCTGGGAACAGCCTTAGTCGGCATGAAGCAGGCAGACCATGTGAAAGACAATCTTGCTGTGGCCCGTCACGCCCCCCTGGACCCCGGTCAGTTCACCAAACTCTTCAAATGAAGTGTTGAGTCTTGGGTTTTAGTTATGAGTTCAGCTCAGAACTCAAAATTCAAAACTATGCATATGTCTCCGATGCGCGATTTTGACGAGTTTCGTGACGCAATCTCTGCCTACCGACTTCCCCGCATTTTGTTGACCGCACTCGACCTGGATCTTTTCACAGTCATGGGCGCCCGTTCCTGGACGGTCCCCGTTCTGGCCAAGCGGCTTCGCGTCAGCACCCGTGGTCTGAATATTCTCTGCCGCAACCTGGCCAGTGCCGGGGTGCTGAAGAAAAACGGCGCTCAGTATCGCAATGGATCGCTGGCCTTGACTGTGCTGAATGCGAAGAGCCAGCAGTACCGGGGCGCCTATCTGGAGCTGCTGCGTGGTCACTGGGAAGACTGGTCCCAACTCACCAAGTCAGTCAGGACGGGACGTCCGGTGGAGCACGAAGATCCGGACGACCCGGACTATCGGCGCCAGTTCACCTGGGCCATGCACCACCGGTCAAGTCATGTGGCGCCGCACGTGGCCGCTCAAATCAACTTGAAGGGTGTCGAGACGCTGCTGGATCTTGGAGGAGGCCCAGGCACCTTTGCCCTGGCCTTTCTCGCTCGTCACCCCACACTCCGGGCGACTGTCTGCGACCGGCCTTCTGCTTTGGAGGTTGCCAAAGAAATTGCCATCTGGCTCTCGAACGTGCTGCACATCTATTCTCCGTCCGAGAACCAGCGGCTGTTTCGCAGACTGGTCAAGGCACTCACCCCCCGCGGGCGTCTGTTGATCCAGGATGCCTTTTGCCATGATCGCAACGGACTCTCTCCTCAGGAAACCAATCTGTTCGCGGTGACCATGCTGCTGTTCACCGAAACCGGTAATACCTATGGGGCCAGGGAGACGGCCGAGTGGCTGCGAGAGGCCGGCTTCGGGATGGTCAGGCGCATCAGGTTGCGGAAGGGAACCGAGGACTGGGAGGGGGGCCTGCTTGAGGCTTCCCGGCCGAACCGACATGAAGAAACCCGCCTCCGCCGACAAGGATGAGCAGGAAATTGAGTAAGCCGGTCATGCCGCTCATCAGCACGACCGCCTGCTGAGGGCTCGGATGAGTTAGGCCTTGCACGATGGTCGAAATGTCGAGCGCCAGGCCGATCGTGCCGTAGATCACGCCCGCCATGAAGGCCCATCTGGCTGATGCGAGAAGGCATCCGGCCAGGATCAGCGGAAGCCCGAACAAGAATCCGTCCCAGGCGGCCTGTCCTATCAGTGAAGGGG
>JAHWYE010000357.1 GCA_020028195.1 Nitrospirota bacterium | reverse complement strand
CCCTTGGCCTCCGCACGCCCGTCACGCTCGAGCCGTTGCAGCAACAGCTCCAGTTGCTGCAGCAGGACCGCCGAATTGAGCGCATCAATGCGGAGCTCCGCCCCGGCGACCAGCGGGGCGAGAGTGTGCTGAACCTCCGTGTCACAGACAAGAATCCTTTCCACGCCTACATTGACGCGAACAACTACCAGACACCGCTGGTCGGCGAGTTCCGAGGCTTGGGGACTGTGGTGATGGACAACGTCACAGGCCATGGAGATCCCTTCAGCTTTACCCTCGGAGGATCGGCCGGGGCGTTTCCCATTCTCGACACCTCGTATGTCTTGCCGTTGAACCGGTACGACACGACGTTCTCCCCCTACTACCGCCGCAATGATTACATCCTGGTGGAGCAGCCGTTCAAGCCGTTGGATATCGATACCAACACGGCGATCATCGGCATGAATCTCCGCCACCCGGTCTACCGGACGGTGACCGACGAGGTCGCGCTGTCCATCATCGGCGAGCACCTGTTTATGCAGACGTTTATCTTCAACGACGTTGGGTTCGCGCTGTTTCCCGGAACGGGGCCGAACGGCGTCGCGACGGTCTCGGCCCTGCGTTTCGCCCAGGAATGGATTCATCGGACGTTGGACACGGTGGTCGCCGCGCGCTCGCGCTTCAGCGTGGGTTTGAACGTGCTGGGCGCGACGATCAACCCCAATGCGGGCGACCCCCAACCGGATAATCCCGATGGCCAGTTCTTTTCCTGGTTGGGACAGGTGCAAGCGATCAAGCAGTTCGGTGAAGAGTGGCGGGGGATGCAGCTCTTGGGACGGATGGACCTCCAGCTCACAAACTCGCCGCTGTTTCCGCTCGAGGAGGTGGCGATCGGCGGCCGGTTCAGCGTCCGGGGCTATCGAGAGGTCACCTTGCTTGCCGACAATGCTTTCTTGGCCTCGGTCGAGTCGCGGTTCCCGCTGTGGCGCTGGGCCAGCGGTGAGCCGATGTTCCAGTTGGCCCCCTTCGCTGACCTGGGCCACGGCTGGAACTTGGGCGCGAATCAAGCGTTCTTCACGAGCACGGGCCTCCCCCCGACTATCGCGAGCGTGGGGGTCGGCCTGCGCTGGAACGTCCTGCCGAGGGATCGGGCGCACTTCGAAGTGTATTGGGGCCAGAAGCTCGTCCATGTCCCCCGCGTGGGGAACACGTTGCAGGATTACGGCATCCACCTCGGGTTTGTTGTGAATGCGTTCTAACCCCCTCACCTTCACCTCTCCCCAAGGTGGGGGAGAGGGTTGGGTGAGGGGAGATGAGATGATATGATGACAGGATTCAGGGTGAGGAGAGAACCATGTTGACGAGATCCTCTCATCTCACTTACCGTGCAAGGGGCCTTCGCCGCGAGCAAACCGATGCCGAGCGCTTACTTTGGAGGCATCTGCGGAGCCGTCACCTGAACGGCTTCAAATTCCGCCGCCAGCATCCATTGGGACGGTTCATCGTGGACTTTTGCTGCTCGGAGCGTTGTCTTGTGGTGGAGCTAGACGGCGGGCAGCATGCAGGTCAGACTCAGACGGATGCAAGGCGCACGGCGTACTTGAACCAGATGGGATATCGGGTCATCCGCTATTGGGATCATGAAGTGCTGACTCATCCTGACGCTGTTCTACAGGACATCCTTTGTGCCCTTGAGGAGTCTCACCCTCACCCCTCCCCTCTCCCCCCAAGGGAGAGGGTATAACGAAGATGACGATGCAGCTCCTTATCGCTTTGATTGACTTCGTCGTGGCGATCACATTGCTCACCGGTAGCGGCTGGGCAGAGACCTCTTCTTCCCCTGACGTGCTCATGAAGCAAGGAGCGCAATTCTACGAACGCGGGGCCTTTGACCAGGCAATCACGAGCTGGAAGGACGCGGCGCAGCTCTACGAGCGTGAAGGGAAAATCAAGGAGCAGAGCCAGGCGTTGGTCCAGCTTGCCCTGGCCTCCCAGGCGCTCGGGCAACTGAGGCAAGCGCTGCAACAACTCGAACTGGCCTTAGCCCTCGCGCAACAGACTGGCGATCGGGCCTGGACTGCGTCCGTCTTAGGCAGCCTTGGCCGCGCCTATCTGGCGACGCGCCAAACGGAGGCCGCCCAGCATCACCTCGCACAGGCCTTGGATCTGGCGCGGTCACAGAAGAATCCCGGGCTGACCGCTGCCGTCCTGAATGACCTGGGCATCCTGCGGGTCATGGAGCGACAGGATCAGGAGGCGCTGAAAGCCTTCACGGAAAGCGCCTCGCTTGCCCAGGAGGCGAACCAGCCGGCCATTGCGATCCGGGCACGGATCAACGCAGCCCGCGCCGCTCTGCGGCTTCGCCGCTTTGAGGACACGCGAACCTGGTTGGATCAGGCCTATGACCAGATCAAAGAATTGGCACCGTCTCACGACAAGGCTTTCGCCTTAATCAACCTCGGCCTCACTTACCATGAGCTTCGACCGGCTCTGCCCGAGCTAGCCCAACCGCTGCTGTTGCGGGCGGCCTCGCTCCTGCAAGAGGCCTCCGCGGTGGCCGAAGGACTCGGGGATGCTCGAACGCTCTCGTACGCGCTCGGTCATTGGGGCCATCTCTATGAGACGGAACATCGGTATGAAGAGGCGTTACCGCTCACCAGACGGGCCGTCTTTGCCGCCCAGTCTGCGAAGGCGCCAGAGTCGCTCTACCGGTGGCAGTGGCAAATGGGCCGCCTGTTGACCGCGCTGAGCAAA
>JAHWYE010000356.1 GCA_020028195.1 Nitrospirota bacterium | reverse complement strand
CATCGGACACGACGTGAAGAACATGCTGATGCCCCTCGTCACCGGCGCGGGGCTATTGCAGGGTGAGCTCGACGAATGCTTCGGTCAATTGACCGACCAGGAGAAGACGAAGATCAGCGCGAGTCGCAAGCTAAGCCGGGAGGTCATTGAGCTGATTCAGAGTAGCTCGCGGCGGCTCCAGGATCGGATGCGGGATATTGCGGATTCGGTGAAGGGGCTGAGCACGGCCCCGAAGTTCGCCCCCTGCCAAGCAGCCGAAGTCATGGCGAGCGTGTTTCAAACGCTCCGCCTGTCCGCCGAGCAGCAGGGCGTGGCCTTACGCACCGAAGGCCTGGAGGCCCTCCCCGCCATCCGCGCCGACGAAGGTCGGCTCTTCACCGCTTTTTACAACCTCGTGAACAATGCAATTCCGGAAGTGCCGGCGGGCGGCTCAATCACGGTGCGGGGACGCGTCGAGCCCGACGGGAAGGCCGTGGTCGTGTCCGTGAGCGATACGGGCCGGGGTATGCCGACGGAAATCCGTGAGAGCCTCTTTACCTATCGGGCCGTCAGTCGGAAGGCCGGCGGCACCGGGTTGGGGACCAAGATCGTGAAGGACGTCGTGGATGCGCACGGCGGCCACATCGCAGTCGAGAGTGATGTCGGAAAAGGCACCACCTTCCACCTCACCCTGCCCATTGAAGGGCCCGGCGAGCCGGTCCGCGCCAGCGCGGTCGCCCCTGCATCGTAACCCCCTCTCTCCCTCGCTCAGGTCACCTCACTGAAGGCTAGGAGGAAGGGAATAGGGAGATGAGAGGAGCGTATAGCGTATGGAAGAGAGCGGAGGGCTGGAGGAGGGGAGCGAATGACTTATGGCCTATGGCGAATGGCTGAGCGATAGGAGCTAGTTGTCGCTACCGTTTGAGATATTGGGAGAGTCGAATCTGCTCTTGCGGCTGAAGCGTCATGAAGCACACGCCGAACCGTTCTTCTGCTGACCAGCGCACTTCCGCCCCCTCAATGAGAATCGGCACCGCGTTATGCTGGAGGGACAGCCACAGGGAGAGGTGATCTCCAGGCTTCACCTTCGTGGGGCTGACGATGAGACAGCCGTTGACCGACAGGTCTTGAATCGTGCCTGCCCCTTTTCGATCCCCGTTGAACAAGACAGGGAGTTGGACTTCATAGCGCGGGAGCTTTCGTCTTTCCACAGCGCCCTCATGCTGGAGTTTGCGCACCAAGGGATGGGCAGAAAGGACCGCTGTAAGCGGGCAGCAGGTTCAGCACTGCTCACTTTCCAACTTTACACCCGTCCTTGATGACGGCGAGATTGCCGCTGGGCCCTTCTGCCCCCGCGAGTGTATATGTGTACAGCAGATTTTTTCGCTCCTCATCGCAATAGACACTGAGCAGCAGATGCCTCCCAAGCTGCTGATGTGCAAGGAGGTGCAAGAACTTCGGCTGTTCCTCGCGTTCTTCGGCCGCGGCGAAAGTCGGCCAGTGGTCTATGGACTTCCCCGTCAATACCCCGAGAGAGAACGTGACCACAGCTACCAAGATTACTCGCCAGGCATTATTCATGGTGTGCTCCTTATGAGCCTGAAGATCGTTCAGGTTGGATCGATCCGGGCCTTCAGGGCGGGACGCCTTACTGGAATGAGACAAGGGGACAAGCTACATGTTCTGTGTCAAGAACCTTGATGCGGAGCAAGCGTACAGAATTTTGGCGAACTCTACAAGAGATCGATCAGAGAATGGCCCAGTGGGGATCGTGATTCGGAGGAATGCGTTAAATGGTGGGCCGTTGCATGGATGAGAGGAGGGCGCTATTTGCAGCGTTCTGTAGGACGCTCACGCGTGCTTTAATCACGCCGCTGTAAGCAGCCCTGGCCCGCTTCAACGCGGCGTTCGTTCGCTCTCGGCTGGTTCGATCCTGCGTTGACGCTTGGTCAATCTGATCACGCTCCCTTGTGGCGACCATTCGGCAACACGGTCGTGGCACGACAGAAGCGATCCTCCCGGAATATGCCGCGGAGTCGCTCCGTCATCCCACGGCGGTACTCGATCTTTTCCTTGTTCATCATGATGAGGTTCTCGTCATCGAGGAGAATGACCAGATCCTCCTCGGCGGCCAGGAGCCGCTGCGGCTGGCCGACATCGATCCGATACTGGGTTCTCCCATCCGGATTGCGTTTCGGCCCCGTGACGATCTCGGTGAGCCCGTCAACCGCCCCTTGATGGGCCTCCAGCCGGTGCCGGACTGTGGTCTTGTCCGGAATGCGCACCCACTCCCTCATGGCACCTTCTCTATGTCCACTACCGGTGGACTTCCCTGACGAGTTCGATGTTGTCATGGTGCTCGACCTCCCATTGGACATCCACGGGAATCTCCACGATCTTGAGATCCGCGCAGTGGCCGTTTGCTGCAGTGTCTCGTTCCTCACCCGCCTGCACGAGCTTCCGGGTGCGCTCCTGCTGCATCCGCTCCGCCGCG
Source organism: Nitrospirota bacterium (assembly GCA_020028195.1). Classification (GTDB taxonomy): domain Bacteria; phylum Nitrospirota; class Nitrospiria; order Nitrospirales; family Nitrospiraceae; genus NS-7. The sequence goes on along the minus strand of JAHWYE010000356.1, from coordinate 265 downwards.
ACCCGGATTCGCGTCCGCGTCGGCGCATGGCTTGTATCGACGAGCAGACGCTGCCCCGTTTCCGCGTCTTCGAGCTCCACCCATCCCGCGTCGGGGAGATCATACTCGCGCGGATCATCGATCGTGATCGCGACGACCTCGTGGCGCGCGGCGAGTTGACCGAGCGGCTCTTCCCACTCTTCGGCCCGGAAGTCGGACAGCACGACGACGATCGCCCGATGCCTGAGCAGCTTGGTCGCATACGCCAGGGCGCCGGCCAGGTTCG
>JAHWYE010000355.1 GCA_020028195.1 Nitrospirota bacterium | reverse complement strand
TCATGTCGATCCGGCTGAAAGAGCACTACGGCGTCGTCGTGGATGTGGGATGTGGTACGGGAAGAGCCCTGGCACATCTTGCCGGTCGCAGTAAGGCACATGTTCATTTTATCGGAGTCGAACCGGCGTTGAATATGAGAAAGAGAGCGGGTGAGCTCACGAGCCAATACTCCAATATTCGTATTATCGACGGATCTTTTGAAGAACTTCCATTGGAAACCGCTTCAGTGGACTACCTCTATAGTATCCACGCATTCCATTGGACGACCGACCTGGCTGGGTCAGTAAGAGAGTTATCGCGAGTATTGAAACCAACCGGAGACATGGATCTGTTCTTTATCGGTCGGAACAACGGCCACGAGTTCATTCGGAAAACGACGCCAATATTCCTCAAATACATGGGGCCCACGTTATTGCTGGAGTCGGCTGCCATGCGCAAGCAACTGACCAGAGATGCCGCGCGTGAGCTCTTCGAACCCGGATTCGACAAGCGAAGCCTGGCTGTTGAAGAGACTTACGAGACGTTCTATGACACTCTCGAAGGGCATTGGAGTTGGTGGGTCCGGATCGAAGGGCACTTTGTCAGGATCCCTCATCAGAAAAAGCATGAATGCGATCTGGAAATCAGAAAAGCGATCAGTGATTTGGCGGACGACAGGGGTATTCCCTACACGATTCATTTGCTGCACGTAAGAGTGAGACGTCCGTAGGCTGAGTGAAGATGTGGGCCGGCACGAGCTTCTCCCGAACGATATGAGTTGTGCGCTTCTTGCAGGGCACGAAGTATGAATGTCCGTGATCTTGCCATCGGGGAGCGCCGTATCGGTCCGGGTCACCCCTGCCTGGTGATCGCCGAGATCGCTCAAGGACATGACGGCAGCTTAGGGACAGCCCACGCCTATATCGAGGCAGTCGCGAAAACGGGCGTGGACGCGATTAAGTTCCAAACCCACATTGCTGCCGCTGAGTCCACACCTGAAGAACCATTCCGGGTGCACTTCTCACGGCAGGACGCAACACGGTATGACTACTGGAGGCGCACAGAGTTTACGGAATCCCAGTGGCGCGGACTGCTCGAACATGCGGTCTCATGTGGCCTCATTTTCCTTTCCACCCCTTTTTCGTTTGAAGCCGTGGATCTTCTGGAGCGTGTGGGCGTCCCAGCGTGGAAAGTCGGATCCGGAGACGTGAACAATCTCCCAATGATCGAACACATGGCCAAAACTTCCAAGCCCGTCTTACTTTCCAGTGGCATGTCTTCGTGGTCCGACTTGGACGCCGCGGTGAAAAAGGTCCGAGAATTTAGCACGCCAGTTGCGGTTCTGCAGTGTACGACGGCCTATCCTTGTCCTCCAGAACAAGTTGGGCTGAACGTACTGGCTGAGTTGCGCAGGCGCTACGATTGTCCCGTCGGGCTGTCCGATCACTCCGGGCAGATCTATGCAGGCTTGGCCGCAGCGACACTTGGCACGAACGTGATCGAGCTCCACGTGGTGTTCTCACGGGAATGTTTCGGTCCTGATGTCCCGGCCTCGGTGACGATTACTGAGTTGAAGCAACTGGTCGATGGCGTCAGGTTTATCGAAAAGGCTCTGGCAAACCCAGTGTCCAAGGAAGCGATGGCGTCTGATCTCTCGGAACTGCGCAGCATCTTCGGGAAAAGCATCATTGTCGCTCGACACCTTCTTCCAGGCCACCTGCTGACAGAGGCGGACCTCCTGCTCAAGAAGCCGGGGATTGGTCTACCGCCGTCTCGATTGCGGGAAGTGCTCGGAAAGAGAGTTGGGAGGGAAATGATGGCCGGAGCACTGCTTTCCGAAGAGGACCTTGAATGAGGTCTGAGCGCTGGCCGTCCGGGAGCGCAAGAAGTTCTGGCTAATGCCAATAATGCTAGTTCTCCTCCTGCTCGGAGCCCTCATCATGTTCACCGAAGGCTCTGCCGTTGCTCCCTTCATCTATACCATGTTTTAGTCACTGGGGCGTCAAACGAGAATTAAGAGACTCTGCCCAGAGCGAATTGTCTTGAATGTAGCGATCGAGGGATTCATCAGCAGGCGCAGCTATCAGTTTCAAGCAGGCTGACGAATTGGAGGACAGGACCGTGAAGAAATATCTTGGCCTAATGATAAGCACTGGGACCTTGTTGGTATCAATTTCGATTGGCGAAGTGTTCCTGAGACTGTTTGCTCCCATTCCGGATCCATACGAGGCGTTCAAAACGCCCAGTCATTATATTCCTTCCCAATTTCCCAAACATTTTCGTTTGGTTATCGAGGCAGAGGAGGGTCTGCCGGGTGTTCAAGGCAAGAACGTGTTCTCGACGAACAATATGGGGTTTCGCGGAGACGATCTGGCCAGACCGAAACCCGATCAAGAGGTTAGGATATTTCTCGTCGGAGGCAGTACGACAGAGTGTATGAATCTGGATGACTCTCAAGCCCTCAACCAGGTCCTACAGGATGAATTAACCAGAAGCATCCCCCACGGAACGTCGGTGAAGGTCTATAACGCCGGTAAGGCAGGGGATCGTAGTTATGATCATGTAGCAATGATCGTGCATCGGATCGTGCATTTGCAGCCTGATCTGATAGTTGTCTTCGCAGGGTTCAACGACTTGAATGCTTCGATCAAGAACGCCGATTATTTGCACTATAGGGCCAACGGGTATGAGGTAAAATTGGCATTGCCTATGTTGGTAAAGTTGTTGGGCACTGAATTCGAATTGGGGAAAAGACTCTATT
>JAHWYE010000094.1 GCA_020028195.1 Nitrospirota bacterium | reverse complement strand
CCACGCGAGGGACGGCCTGCTCTCCGTGCATCGTTCCAGCCTTCATCGTTGCTCCATGGTTGTGCGTTGCAATCCTTGCTTCCTTCGCCATGGCCAGGCCCTCGGCAAGAGGCCAGGCGGCTAAGCTCGCTGAGCCCCCTGTCTCATGAACGGGGGATTGCTGTGGTCCAGCCGATAGAGCGCAAGGGGGGCCATGGTCTCTGCAACCGAAACCACTTCCGTTCCCCCGTCCGGCGTCGGCCGAAAGAGGTCAAGCGCGTGGCCGTAATGGTAGCCGCACCCGTACGGCGCCAACTGGTCCTTGAGCTTATCCGGCGGCTCCCAGTTGGCGGTCAGCAGCGCGGTACGGGCCGGGTTGCGCCGGCTGAACATAAATGACAGATGATCCGGATACCAATCGGCGCCACCGGTCGCGTAGGAGACGAACAGGCGGGCCTTCGCGCTTGCGGCAAGCTGGGACAGGTAGCTGTTCGTCAGGTACCCATTCTCGCCAACATCCAACCATTGCCCCGGATGGGAGAGACAGGCATGGGCGGCGTAGGTCCGCACCTCCTGTAGTTGCTGTTGGGAGGCGAAGAGGGTGGCGATGGGACCATAGCGCCGGACCAGATCGTCAATGACCCCTTCTTTCACCGCCGACTTGCCGCAGTTGGTCGGACCGCTGTCCACATGCACCAGCGTGTTGCGGCCGCGATCGGCAACCAGATAGCAGTTCCGTGGCATCTCAATGTCACAGGGGTCTTCTCCGAAGAAGGGAACCGAGGCCACCACGCCGCCCTGAAACGGCCAGGTTTCCCCATGGGCCAACTCGATCACGTGCGTGAACCCCAGTTCGCGCAGCAACGACGGGTAATCGTAATAGAGGGCGCGGCGGTTTCTTCGGCTGGGCACGATGATTGGGATGTCTTTCGGCATGTGCAGCAGCGTCCGAGGGTCCACATGGTCATCATGGTCATGTGTCAGAAAGATCGCAGCCGGCCGAGGAAGCAGCGAACACCACAGCGACGGCACCGGTGATTCGGCAAACCAGGGCATTAGCCACGGATCGAACAGGATGAAGCTGTCCTGCTGCCGGTACAGCAAGGCAGCATGGCCGAGATGGACCATGTCGCGGTCACGAGTCGCTGCTATCCACGCAGCCCGTACCGAGGTACCGGCAGATACAGCCAGGCAATCATGCTTCTTGAGCAACTCCATGAGCTGGGTCAGGAATCGGGACACATCACGACCGGACGTGGTCGCGACGGTCTTGAGCTCGGATGCGCGGCGAGTCCCATCCAGAAATCCTAGGAAGTTCCCGACTTGAGGTGCAATCGGCCGGTCGAAGCCAAGTGGAATCGTCTGTCGCTTCACGGCGTCAAAGACGCGCAGGCCATCGTTTGTGATCGTCGCAGACTTGGTCGGATCCTTCGGAAACTCCCAGTGAAACGTCCCGTCCGTTCCACGCCCACACTTGATGTTTCCGCTTAATTGCGGCCTCGAGTTGACGAGCTCGGCGTAGGCATCCTCCAAGCGTCCCCGGAGGGAGGGATCGTCCAACGAGGCCCGACGCGAGAAGATGTCGCTAATAGCAGTTTCAACCCCGCTCAAGAGAAGACTGTGGGCTTCGTGGAGACTGGCGACGACCTCGGGGGCCACGCCGCCGATGAAGGGAAACGGTCCGGGGGGTTCTCGACTCTCCAACTGAACCCAGGCCCACGGAACCAGCCCGACATAGTGATCACTCTTAAACGTGTCCCAGACTTCGCTCATAATGAATAGTCAGGACTGAGGTTCGAGTGCTGAGGACTGAGGCTCGACAACTCTCAGTCGTGATCGTTCGGAGTTGACCTTCCCCCGTTGCTTCTGAACAGCCACGCGCAGGCCACCAATAATTCGCGCCACTTCTTCTGCCTGTGAGAGCAGTCGAAGAAATGCAGGATGATCAAGGTACTGCGTGTCTAACGCCACATAAAACTGAGACCGCAGTTCAGCACAGGATGCCTTAGCGATACTCAAAAATTGGTGAAACTCTGATCGACTGCCACGCTCAAAACCTTCTGCAAGATTCGACATGACCGAAACAGCCGAGCGGCGGACCTGATCTCTTAGCCCAAAGTCTTTGGCAAAAGCGCCCGAAGCAGAGACCTGGTACACCGCCCGAGTCAATTCCCTCGCCTTCTGCCACGCAACCAAGTCCTCAAACTTCCTCGCCCCCTTCTTTTCAGTCATCACCCTCAGCCCTCATCACTCAGCCCTCAGTCCTTCTGACTGATCGTTGGCTCATATAAAATCTGGATCGTGTTGCCGTCGGGGTCCGCCACATAGAACGAGTAACTGCTGTCCCGGTGGCGCTTCGGCTGGTGCACAATCGCTCCGCCGAACCTTTCAGCTTCCTTGTGCACTTGGTCAAACATCTGGTCCACCGACTCAGGCGTGTCCATGATCATCCCAAAGTGATCGAGGAATTGCCCCCTTTGGTTGCCATACTGTGCCAGTTCCTCGCGTGGAATCTGATGCAGGGCCAGATTGTCGGTCCCGGAGCTAAAATACACGTTGTCTGGGTCAGGTTCCCATACCACCTTCATCCCGAACACTCCTTCGTAGAAGGCTCGTGACCGACCGAGATCCGTCACCCGCAAGGCCAAGTGCCGCAATCCTCGAATCAGTGGGACCGTCATATTCCAAATTCACATTGATCGAAGCGTCCGCATCGTATAGTAGGTCTGGGACCCTCTTCCGTCAATTGAAAACTGTGCTTCCACCAGTTCCATGCAAGCATTGAACAGGCCTAGGCAGTCCCCTTACACTATATCGTTTAGACAGCGTGCCGTACTATGATCCTGGCCCTTACCGTCGTCGCTCGACAATTGGAGTCGCCGATGCGACTGTTCCACATCCTCGTCTTGCTGTCACTGACACTGCTCATGCGAGAACCTCTTGGCCCCGCCATGGCTGAACCGTCTGCGACAGTTCCAGCAGGGATCGCAGGGAAAGACGGCGCGCCGATGGTGCTGGTGCCGGCGGGCCCCTTTCCGATGGGTGTGCCCCCAGGAGACCGAGACGGAGGACGGGACGAATATCCCCGCCACGAGGTCCAGCTCGACGCCTTCTCTATCGACAAGTTCGAGGTCACCAACGGGCGCTATCTGGAGTTCATCAAGGCCACCGGCCATCGTCCCCCGCAACACGCGAAAGATCCGAGTAGAAACTTGTGGCAGGGCGGCCTGATGCCGGAATCCGTCGCCGACCGGCCCGTGATCAACGTGGATTGGTATGACGCGGAGGCCTACTGCCGCTGGGCAGGTAAGCGCTTGCCCACTGAAGCTGAATGGGAGAAAGCCGCGCGGGGCACCGACGACCGCCGGTTCCCCTGGGGGAACGTGGAACCCACTCACAAACACCTCAACTACAACCAACGTTGGATCGGCGAGAAGACCCTCATGCCGGTGGGCAGCTACGAAGCCGGGAAGAGTCCCTATGGGGCCTATGATATGGCCGGCAACGTTTGGGAATGGGTCGCAGATTGGTACGACCCGATTTATTACGAGAAGAGCCCTGTGAAGAACCCGATGGGCCCCGAGACCGGCTCTTATAAGGTGATCCGCAGTTCGGGATGGTATGCCGAGACCCCGTTGGTCCGCATCTTCACCCGCGTGAAGAGTGACCCCTTGGATCGCAACCATTCCACCGGGTTCCGCTGCGCCGCGGACACGTCGGCAAACAGGAACAACGCACAATGACTGAACCTCTGGGGTTCAACGGTCTGCAGGTCGCGGCGTTCGAAAGCCGTATGGCGGCTGAGATGACCCGCCTCATTACCCGCTACGGCGGGCAACCGCTGGTCGCTCCCTCCATGCGCGAGATCCCGCTCGAAGACAACCACGCCGTGTTTCAGTTCGGAGAGCAGCTCCTGGCTGCTCAGTTCGACATGGTGATTCTGCTGACCGGCGTGGGCACCAGGACGATGGTCGAGGCGCTCAAGACTCGACAGTCGCTGGACACTATCAAGGCTGCACTCGCGCGCGTCTGCCTGGTCGCCAGGGGGCCCAAGCCCATCGCAGCGCTGAAAGAGCTCAGCCTCACTCCGGAGATCGCAGTGCCGGAGCCCAATACCTGGCGAGACATCCTCCAAGCGCTCGATGATCGAAAGCCTGTGGCCGGCCTGAGGGTCGCTGTCCAGGAATACGGGGTCTCGAACGTTGATCTGTTGGAAGCGCTGCGGCAGCGAGGCGCCAATGTGAGCAGGATCCCGGTCTATCGCTGGGCGCTCCCGGAGGATACCGCCCCGCTCACACAGGTTTTAGACGCGATCCTTGCCGGTCAGGTGGACGTGGTCTTGATCACTAACGCGGTGCAGGTGGACCATGTCATGCAGATGCTCACGGAGAACAACCAGACTGAGCGGTTTCGCCAGGTCATGCGGCGGATGGTCGTTGCGTCAGTGGGGCCCACTGCCAGCGAACGGCTCCGCAGCTACAACTTGCCGGTTGATCTGGAACCCTCGCATCCCAAGATGGGCATCCTCGTGAAAGAGGCCAGTGAAGAGGCCCACGTCATCCTGACGAAGAAGCGGTCAGCCCAGCCGCTGCGATAAAGCCTTTATGGTCAGTCGCCGAGATGAAGGTATTTGGTCGGCTGGTCTGCCGACACCAAGATCAGGTGATGACGGTCGGCTTGTCTCTCCCGCAGCGTTCGCGGAGTTCAAGGAGGTGGAGGGCAACGTGGGTCAACGGTGCTAACACCTGCTCGATGCCCTCATTCACCGCATCCTTCTGGTAGCGTTCCAGATACACACGCAGCGTGGCGCCTTCGGTGCCGGTGCCGGAGAGACGGCAGACGATGCGCGAGCCGTCGGCCAGCACAATGCGGAGCCCCTGCCGCTCGGTGACCGTCCCATCCACCGGATCTTTGTAACCGAAGTCATCGGCCACCGTTATGCGACTCCCGGACAACGATGTGCCCAGCAACGTCGTCAGTTTCGTCCGCAAGACTGCCACCATCTCGGTAGCCTGTTTCACATCCAGGTCCTCGTAGTCATACCGCTGGAAATAGCTCCGTCCGAATCGTTCCCAATGGGCCTGGACAATTTTCTCGACAGACGTTCGTGTCGCGGCCAGGATGGAAAGCCAGCACAGGACGGCCCAGACCCCATCTTTCTCCCGCAGATGGCTCGAGCCGGTGCCGAAGCTTTCCTCTCCGCAGACGGTACAGAGTCCCGCATCCATGAGGTTGCCGAAAAACTTCCATCCGGTCGGCGTCTCGTAGCAGGGAACGCCGAGCGCCGTTGCGACACGATCCACAGCGGTGCTGGTCGGCATCGAACGAGCGACGCCGGCCAACCCCGTGCGATAGCCGGGAATCGAGCGCTGGGCGTGCTCGGTGATGATGGCCAGCGAGTCACCGGGCGTCACAAAGAACGTCCGCCCGAGAATCAGGTTCCGATCTCCGTCCCCGTCACAGGCCGCTCCAAGATCAGGCGCATCCCTCTCCGCCATCGCTGCCACCAGTTCGGCGGCATGCACGAGGTTCGGATCGGGATGATGGCCGCCGAAATCCTCGAGCGGCGCCCCATGGATCACCGTACCGGCCGGGGCGCCTAACCGTTTCTCCAGGAGCTCCTGCGCGTAGGGACCGGTCACGCCATGCATCGCGTCGAAGATCAGACGGAAGCCGCTTCGGAAGAGCTTGCGCAAGGCCCCAAAGTCAAACAGGTCCTCCATCACAGCGGCGTAGTCGGCCAATGGGTCAATGACGATCGCCTGTGTGCGGCCGATCGTGGTCTCGCCTTGGTGGTCGAGATCAATGTCGGGAACCGTCACGGTGCGGTACGCAGCGATGTTCAACGTGCGTTGGTAGATGCGTTCAGTGACGCCTTCCGGGGCAGGCCCGCCGTTCCGGATGTTGTACTTGATCCCGAAATCAGCGTCAGGACCACCTGGGTTATGGCTCGCTGATAAGACCAGTCCTCCAAGCGCACTTCGGCGACGGATGACCGCGGACATGGCCGGCGTTGACAGCAGGCCTCCGCGCCCGATCAGCACGCGGCCGAATCCGTTGGCCACAGCGAGCCGGAGAATGGTCTGGATTGCGGGTCTGTTGTAGTAGCGGCCGTCGCCGCCCACAACCAAGGTCTGGTGCGCGAAGCCTCCGATCTCCTCACGGATGGCGTCGAAGACCGATTGAACGAAATTCTCGAGGTAGTGCGGTTGCATGAACACACGGGTCTTCTTCCGCAACCCCGACGTGCCGGGCCGCTGATCTGGAAAGGGCGTCGTGGAAACCGTTGTGATGTCTAATGGAGGCGTTGTATCCGTCACGGCTTCCTCTTGATGCAGCCTCGCCTACCGTTTGTCCTTGGGGAGGTAATCGTTGAGGCCGCGCCTGATGATTCCGCTCGAAAACGACGGGTAGTCGCCGCGAAGTGCGCGCCGGCCGATGGCGGTCAGGATACGATCGTCATTGTGAAGGAGCCCTCGGATGTTCCTGCCGATCCGTTCCTTGGCATTCCGGAAGAATTCATCGGCAAGATCCCACACCTCAGAGCACCCGTAGGTTCGTTCTTGCGACTCAGCATACAAGGCGGCGGCGGAGATGGTGAGCAGATCATCTCCCACTGCCTCGATCCGGTTCTGCCGGCCTTGATCATCCCGGAGCGCTGTCCGATGCAAGGTCATCGCGTACAAGATCGCGCGCGCGAGGCGCCGGCTTGCCCGCTCGGCGTAGCATAGTGCGCTGCGGACTTTGGGGTGTCG
>JAHWYE010000354.1 GCA_020028195.1 Nitrospirota bacterium | reverse complement strand
GATTTCAACGCGACGGGTTCGTCCCATGAGCCTTGAAGATCTCCTCCAGCGAGAGCCGATCCAGACAGATCTTGCGGAACTGCACCCGCTGCTAGAAGGTAAGCATGTCCTAGTCACTGGGGCTGGGGGATCCATTGGATCAGAGCTCTGTCGACAGATTGCGCGGTATCGGCCGGCGCTGCTGGTTCTTTTCGAACGGCACGAGAACAGCTTGTACGCACTTGACCTTGAGCTACGCGAGACATTTCCCATGCTCAAAACCCTGGCGGTCATCGGGGATACTATCAATCCCGAGCGCGTGACAGAGGTTTTCCGCGCATGCGCTCCACACCTGATTTTCCATGCTGCGGCCCACAAGCATGTCCCATTAATGGAACAGAATGCTGGAGAGGCTGTTCGGAACAACGTGTTCGGTACTCGCGTTGTCGGGGAAGCGTCCCTCGCGGCTCGGGTTGAACGGTTCGTGTTGATCTCGACCGATAAGGCCATCAATCCGAGCAACGTCATGGGAGCAACGAAGCGAATCGCTGAATGTCTTGTGCAGGAGATGAACCGGCGAGGGCCGACGCTCTTCACCGTGGTTCGATTTGGCAATGTCCTCGGAAGCAACGGAAGCGTCGTGCCTCTCTTTTCAGAGCAAATTCGGAAGGGAGGACCGGTGACGGTAACCCATCCCGAGATCAAGCGTTATTTCATGACCATTCCCGAATCGGTCCAGTTGATCCTGCAGGCCAGTGTTCGCGGTCAGGGTGGAGACGTCTTTGTCCTGGATATGGGGGAACAGATTCGCGTCGCTGATCTGGCTAGGAACATGATCGTTCTGTCAGGCCTTGTTCCGGACCAGGATATCAAAATTGCGTTCATAGGGCTCCGGCCCGGAGAAAAGTTGTACGAAGAACTCTTTGAGCATGGGGAGCGAGTTGAACCAACCTCACACAACAAGATCAAACGAGCGGTGAGTCAGATGCCCTTCGGCCCCGGAGAATTGGATCGGCACCTGAAGGAGCTTGAAGTACTTCTTCATCATCAAGACCCGGAGAAGACGATCCAGAAACTCGAAGAGATGGTCACAACCTACGCCTCGAACGCAAGCAAAGCCCTTCGATAAGGTAGCTGACCGCTGATAGGATAAGGATGAGCTGTGAAGATCGTGATCGCTGCCTGGCATCTGAGGGATTTCAACGTGGGTCTAGGGCGGTACTGTCGTGGACTGATTGAGGCGATCGGTCGGGTAGACCGGGAGAACCGCTATGAGATCCTCATGCCCGATAGTTCGTACCGATTCCCGGAGCGGCCGAATATCCGCTACCGGCTGGTCCGGTTTCCATTGTTCAAACGACGCTTCTGGGAACAGGTCGCGCCGTTGCTCGCCGGCCGGTACGATCTCCTGCATTTTCCATATGATTCCGCCGTGGCCTGGAAGCGCGGACGGTTTGTGGTCACGGTGCATGACGTCAAGCCGCTTATCTATGGGACAGACCGCTCTCGCTTGAATCTCAACCAGCTGATCGAAGGCCTGCTCATCCGCGACAGGTGGACCAACATCGATCATATCCTAACTGATTCCCAGTGCTCGAAGCGGGACATTGTTGAGCGTCTGGGCATCCCGGAGGACCGTATTACGGTGGTCTATCCTGGTGTTGAGCTGGGACGGTTTCAGCCAGCCGACGCAGTCCAGGTTGAGGTCAAGGCTGAGGTTGAGGGTAAGAAATGCGGGGACTCTCCCAGCTCTTGCTCAACCTTAACCTCAGCCTCAACCTTCCGACCCTACATCCTTTGCGTGGCCGGCGCCGATCCGACCAAGAACGTCGAGACGTTGGTCGAGGCGTTCGCTCGGTTGCCGCTTCCGCTTCGGGACAGCCATGACTTGGTGCTAGTCGGGGATTTCCGGAGGCGAGCCGATCTCCGCGAGCTGGTGGGTCGTACCGGGATCGAGAAGCAGACGGTCTTCACCGGCGTTGTGAGTGATGACAGGCTGATTGAGCTGTATCAGCACGCGTCGCTGTTTGTATTTCCATCTCGCTACGAGGGCTTCGGGCTCCCGGTGCTCGAGGCGATGGCCTGTGGTTGCCCGATCATTTGTTCGAATGTATCGTCCTTGCCCGAAGTGGCAGGGGATGCCGCTCTCCTCGTGGACCCGTTGGATGTGGACAAATTGACCAGTGAGATGGTGCGAGTCCTCAGAGATCTAGAGCTTCGCTCCGATTTGCGCAAGCGGGGGCTCGCGCAGGCGAGTACCTTTTCCTGGGACAGAACCGCCCGCGAGACGATCGCCGTATACAGAAAGGTCGTGGAGGCACCATGCGCATCTTGATCACGGGCGGGGCTGGCTTTTTGGGCAGTCACCTCTGCGACCTGTTGGTCAGGCAAAAGCACCAGGTCGTCTGCATGGACAATCTCATTACCGGTCGGATGGAAAACGTCTCCCATCTCATAGGGCATGAGCGATTCAGCTTCATTAAATACAACGTCTGTGACTATCTACACATAGACGGGCCGCTTGATGGAGTAATGCACTTTGCTTCTCCCGCAAGCCCGCAAGACTATCTCGAGTTCCCCATCGCAACTTTGAAAGTCGGTGCGCTGGGCACACATAAAGCCTTGGGGCTAGCGAAGGCAAAGGGTGCGCGGTTTCTCCTTGCCAGTACTTCAGAAGTCTATGGCGACCCGCTAGTCAACCCACAGCCCGAGTCGTATTGGGGCAATGTGAATCCGATGAGCCCCCGCGGGGTGTACGATGAAGCGAAACGCTTTGC
>JAHWYE010000353.1 GCA_020028195.1 Nitrospirota bacterium | reverse complement strand
CGCGGTGGGAGAAGAAACCGGTTCGCTCGAGACGATGCTGCGGGATGTGGCCGAATTTTACGAGGGTGAATTGGATCTGAGGCTCAGTCAACTGACGACATGGATCGAGCCGGTGTTGCTGCTGGTCATGGGAGTGTTAGTCGGGGGTATCGTGATCATCATGTATCTGCCGGTGTTCCAGATGGCTGGGACGATCCAATAGAGAGCAGTCTGAAGGGGAGAGCAAGCAGATGGGACGCGTCCTGAATCGCAAACCGCTCGGTGACCTGCTGGTAGAGCAGGGATTTCTGGAGAGGAAAGATCTGGACATAGCGATCGCTCGGCTGGGGTCTTCACCCGGCTCACTAGGCCAAGCGCTGGTAGCAGACGGGCTGATCACTGAAGAGCAGTTAGTGAGCGCGGTGGCCGAGCAGCACGGTCTTCCATTTAAGCTACTCATTAACTTTCGGGTGGATCAGAAATTTTTTCAGACGGTCTCTGTCGACCTCATGCATCGTCACCCATTCGTACCCATTGACGAACGCGATGGCGTGCTGACGATTGCCATCCCCGATCCTCAGAACCTGCTGGGGCTGGATGAGCTGGAGCTACTCCTGAACCGTCCACTTCGATTGGTCGTCAGCCCTCGCGCCGACATTCTGGCGGCTCTGAGTCGGAGCGAAGGGTCTAGCCAGGCCCTCAAGGAGCTGGAGGCTGAATATCGCTCGGTGCTGGTCAAGGAGGATGAGCGGGGCGAGGAGGTGCTCTCGGTTGAGAAGATCACCCAGGACCTGAGTCCGGTGGTCAAACTGATGGATACGATCCTCTTGAGCGCACTGCAGCGGCGAGCCAGCGATATCCATATCGAAGCCACCGGCCGAGCGACACAGGTCAAGTTTCGCGTGGACGGCATTCTTCTCCCGGCCCTTGAGCCGCTGGACGGGAAGCTGCATGCGCCCCTCGTGTCCAGACTGAAAGTGATGTCGGACCTGGATATCGCGGAACGGCGGGTGCCGCAGGATGGCCGGTTCCGGATGAGATTGGACCGCAAGACAGTGGATTTTCGGGTCTCGATCCTGCCGAGCGCGTTCGGCGAGTCTGTGGTCATCCGGATTTTGGATCGTGAAGCGATCACCGCCGGGGTGTCGGCTCTACGGCTTGATCGGCTGGGGTTCAATCCTGAGGATCTTCGGCGGTTTCGACGCGCGGTCACCGAGCCCCACGGGATGGTGCTGGTCACCGGACCGACCGGCAGCGGAAAGACCACCACGCTCTATGCCGCGATCACCGAGATTAACACTGGGGATGACAAGATCATTACCATTGAGGATCCGGTGGAATACCAACTGCCTGGGGTGGTGCAGATTCCGGTCAATGAGAAAAAAGGATTGACCTTCGCGCGCGGGCTCCGCTCGATCCTCCGGCACGACCCGGACAAGATCATGGTCGGCGAAATCCGGGACGCCGAGACCGCCCAGATCGCCATCCAGTCGGCTTTGACAGGCCATTTGGTGTTCACCACGGTCCATGCCAATCACGTCTTTGACGTGATCGGACGGTTTGTCAACATGGGCATTGAACCGTACAACTTCGTGTCGTCTCTCAATTGCGTACTGGCCCAACGGTTGGTGCGGTTGATTTGTCAGGCCTGCCGTGAGCAGGTGCGCCTGGACAAGACCCAGGCTGAAGAGTCAGGGCTCGACAGTGAGCGGTATCGGGATGTCCAGCTCTATCAGGGCCGCGGGTGCGGGGAGTGCCACGGGACCGGCTACCGCGGCCGTCAGTGCATTACCGAGTTTCTGGATCTGACCGAGGAAATCAAGGAGATGATTCTGGCGCGCAGACCCATCTCCGAGATTCGTTATCGGGCGATGACCGATGGCATGACCACGCTGCGTCAAGCAGCTCTCGCGAAGGCGCTGCGGGGTGAGACGACGTTGCGCGAGATCAACCGCGTGACCTTTGTCGAAGCGACCTGAGGAGCATGCGCATGTGGGGGAATAGTCGGTTGCACCGTTGCCTCAAGCTAGGGCCGCGCGAGGCAGCGTGGGCGGAGTCCAGCCGGAGCTGGATGGGCCGGCGTCGGGATCGGTGCCGGCTGATCCAGCTGCCGCCAGGCCTCATTCAACCGTCGCCGGTCGAACCGAACATCACGGATTCGGCTGCCCTGGCGACTCGCCTCCGTGTGCTGATACAACCGGAAGCGCGCGGTCGCTCGGCCCTTCACAGGCTGGTAGCGCAGGTGCCGAAACCCGTCACGCTGATCTTGCCGGACCTCTGCGTCCGGGCCGTCATCTTCCGGCTGGATAACGTCCCGACTCAGCCTGCGGAGCGCGAAGCCTTGATCCGTTGGCGTCTGGGACAGGAAAAGCTCTTCCCGCTTGTTGGGGCGAAAGTGGTCTCCCAGCCTCTTTCAACGAACGGAAAACGGGCGACCGGCCCTCAGACGGTCCTGGCCGTAGCGATCCAGGAGTCAGTGCTGCATCAATATGAAGCAGTCTGTGAGGCGGTGGGGCTGTCTCCCATGCAAGTGGATGCGGTCAGCTTCCGCCTGTTCAATCTGTGGGCCAGGGTGGCTCGGGGTGCCGGAGAGAACGGCGCTGAGGACCTCCTCTGGCTGAGCCTGCTCGACGGCGGCCTCACCCTCTTGATCGTCCATGCTGGTGAGCTCGTGTTTCTTCGAAGCAAACTGCAACTTCCAGGGGCCCGTGTCTCGGGCGAATCGAGCCATCTTGAGGCTGGGCAGGCCGACAAGGTGGTGGCGGAGATTGCCGCCTCGCTG
>JAHWYE010000352.1 GCA_020028195.1 Nitrospirota bacterium | reverse complement strand
CAACGAGCGCTCGGTAGCAGTGGTCATCTCGGCGACTCCCATCCGAATCTGCCTTGAAGTGCCTCTGCGCTGCACGGGAGGAAAGGGACCTGGTGGGTCTTTTTAAGATTAGATACTAAACGAAGTTTAGCCTGCGCCTGCCAACCGCCACATAGGTAAATCCGAGATCTTCCATGACATCCGGTTCGTAGATGTTCCGCAAATCCAGGATGATAGGGCTTTTCAGCGCCGCCCTTATTTTTCCCATGTCGAGCTTCCTGAACTGGTTCCACTCGGTCAAAAACACCAAGGCATCACTTCCTTCAGCAACCTCGCAGGGCCCTGCACAGAACTGCACATCCGTTAGAATCTTCCGCGCATTGTCCATGGCCGCCGGATCGTAGGCCTTGATCTTCGCCCCCTCCGCCTGGAGGCTACGGATAATCGTCACCGATTGGGCCTCCCGCATATCGTCCGTGTTCGGCTTAAAGGACAGTCCCAGAATACCAATGGTTTTCCCATTCAGATCGCCGAGGGTCTTCCGAATCTTCTCCACCATGCGCACCTTTTGATACTCGTTCGCCTCGAGCACTGCGCTGACGATCCGCAAGTAGCACTCATGGTCCCTGGCCGTTGACAGGAGCGCGGCGACGTCTTTTGGAAGGCACGATCCTCCGAACCCTGGCCCCGGGTGGAGAAATTTGGGCCCGATCCGCTGATCGAGGCCGAGTCCCTTAACGACCAGGTGGACATCGGCTCCAACGGCCTCGCACAGGTTCGCGATCTCATTGATAAAGGTGATCTTTGTGGCTAGGAAGGCATTGGTGGCATATTTAATCATCTCGGCTGTCTCGAGATTAGTGAATACGATCGGTGTCTCGATCAGATGCAGAGGACTGTACAAATCCTTCATAATCGCCTTGGCCTGCGGTGTCTCGACGCCGATGATGACCCGATTGGGCCGCGTGAAGTCCTCAATGGCTGATCCCTCCCGCAGGAACTCTGGGTTTGCCACGAGATCGATAGAGAGGTGCGGGGGCAGATTGTCTGAGATGAGTGCTTTCAGCTTCCGGGTCGTGCCGACCGGAACTGTACTTTTCGTTACGACGACCTTGTAGTCGGTGATGAATTTCGTGACCCTACTCGTCGCGTCAAAGATCTGAGAGAGGTTGGCAGAGCCGTCCCCGTTCGGAGGCGTGCCCACAGCGAGGAAGATGACGAGGCTGCTGCGAACCGCTCTTTCTATTTCGCAGGTAAATTCCAGCCTTCCTTGGCGAAGATTGGATTCCACGAGCGATTGAAGTCCCGGTTCATAAAATGGCACCTGGGCCTTCTGGAGCAGATGGATCCGCTCCTCGTCCGCATCCGCGCAGATGACGTGGAGGCCGAACTCGGAGAAACATGCCCCGGTGACAAGGCCCACGTATCCTGCACCGATGATGGATATGTTCACGCTACCCCCTCTGCCCCGTGATCCCGTGAGTTCATCAAACCGCCCTCACGTCGGCGGCATCGAGTTCCACCGAGGTGGCCTGCTGAATGAGGTGGATGGCCACGACGACCCGCGCGCGGCTCCCTTTGCGGACGAGAAGCCCGCGGAGTCCCGCGAGGGGACCTCGAATGACCTCGACCTCCATTCCTTCTTTCAGGTATGGATGGGGATCAAATGGCAGGGTGCTCGTCACCAGCTGGCGGACCGCTTGGATTTCATACTCTGGGATGGGGGTCGGGTGTCCATTGATACCCAGGATCTGGACGACACCGATGGCCGTGAAGATGGTGGGGCGATCCTGAGAAGCAAACCGGGCGAAACAATAACCTGGAAACAGCGGAAAGCTCACCATCTTCCACCGATCCTTCCATCGCCGGCGTCGCTCTACGGTAGGCAGAAATGTTTCGACATTGCGGCAGGATAGCTGCTGATGAACCAGCTTTTCGTGCCTGGACCGAGTCCGAATGGCATACCACGCGGGTTTGCCATTGCCTCCGTTGCTGACTGCTCCCGGTGGAACATTCGACATAGCTTCGCCGTCTCAGTTACAGGTTCGCTCCGTCACCGGTGCGCGAGGCTTTGCGTCGTCGGTTCCTGGCCGCTCATCAGCTATAGTAGGAACCTAGCGGCCTACCCAGGAGGTAGATCAAATCTTTCCGGTTCGCGCCTGAGTTCATGAGCTGTCGTTTCTCAAAGCCAACCTGCACACTTATACTCGGATGGCGACCACCCTGACGGCCCGAATTTCGATGGCCTGCAAGGCCCTGTCTGTCACCGTCCCGTCCTACTGCGTCGGAACCGCCGCCATCCTGGGCTTGCGCGTATGATCAGAATCTACCTTGAACCAGTCCCAGGTCTTTCTGAAGCCTTCTTCCAACCCCACGCGAGGTTCCCATCCCATAGTCTGCTTTGCGTACGATGGATTAATGACGCTTCGACGCTGTTCGCCCGGCTTTGCAGGACCGTAAAGAGACGTGGGCGGACTCGGCAGGAACTCGCTCAGCAGGGCGAACAACCTGTTTACCGACACTTCCTCCCCTGTTCCGATGTTCACCACAAGTGGGCCGGCCTCTCCTGACCCATCCAACAGGTAGTCAAGGGCAAGGAGATTTGCCTGCACTACGTCGTCAACAAACACGAAATCTCTTGTTTGATCCCCATCCCCGTTAATGATGGGGCGGTCCCCCGCTAAGAGCCGTTTGATGAAAATGGCCACGACCCCCGCTTCACCAAACGGATCCTGGCGGGGACCATAAACATTGGCGTATCGGAGGACCACCGAACGCAAGCCGTGAA
>JAHWYE010000351.1 GCA_020028195.1 Nitrospirota bacterium | reverse complement strand
CTCTGTCGAACCCGCCCCGTCAGCCGGAGGCCTTTCTTTCCCAGACAACTCAGGAGAGGCAGCTCTGTGGTTGAGCATCCAACACTTCGCGCACCTTATCCGCAAGGGCACCAGGGGTGAAGGGCTTCTGGAGAAAGTTGGTCCCCGGGGTCAAGACGCCGTGATGGACAATGGCATCCTCACTATAGCCTGACACATAGAGGACCTTGATATCGGGTCGCACACGCAGCAAGCGTTCCGCCACCTCGCGTCCGTTCATCTGCGGCATCACCACATCAGCCATCAGCAGATGGATCGGGCCCGGATGCTGGCCCCCGATCACCAATGCCTCGATACCGTGCCGCGCTTCCAACACGGAATAGCCGCGCATCCGAAGTGTGTCGCGCACGAGGGCCCTGACCCCCGGTTCATCTTCCACGACCAGGACGGTTTCCGCGCCGCGTGGCAGGTCGGCCGCAACCGTGTCTCCTCCCCTCTCTTCGACGGCGTCGTCCACCCTCGACAAGTAGATCTCAAAGGTGGTCCCCCGCCCTACCTCGCTGGAGACTTCAATATGCCCGCCGCTCTGCTGGACGATCCCATAGACGGTGGAGAGGCCGAGTCCCGTTCCCTTGCCCACCTCCTTGGTAGTGAAGAACGGCTCGAAGATGCGGGCCTGAGTCTGCGCATCCATCCCACATCCGGTGTCGCTGACCGCCAGCCTCGCGCAGCGGGCAGGCCCCTTCAGACTCTGCCCCTGTATATCTGACGTCGTCCTCTCCACATTGGCGGTCTCAATGGTAAGTCGACCCCCATTGGGCATGGCATCACGGGCGTTCACGACCAAGTTCATGATGACCTGTTCAATCTGTCCCGGGTCGGCTTTGACGGGCCCCAGCTCCGGATCCAGCGCAGTGACCAGATGGATATCCTCGCCGACGAGCCTCTGCAACATCCCTTCCAAGCCGGCCACCACGGCGTTGAGGTCAAGGACCTTCGGCTTGAGCACCTGCCGCCGACTGAAGGCCAAGAGCTGCTGGGTGAGCGAGCTGGCCCGGTCCCCGGCCTTTTTAATTTCCATAAGATTCCCGCGCAGCGGGCTATCGGGGCCGACTCGATCGAACAGAAGCTGACTATACCCCGTGATGATGGTCAAAAGATTGTTGAAGTCATGTGCGACTCCGCCGGCCAGTTTGCCGACGGCCTCCATCTTTTGCGACTGGCGCAACTGCTCTTCCAATTGCTTGCGCTCGGTGATATCAATCCCCGTGCCGCCAAGGAATCGTTTCCCCGAGACATCAGTGAAGGGAAACTTGAAGACCAGCCAGTAGTGGGGGGAGCCATCGGGGGCAGGAATAGTTTCCATCAGTTCGACAGGCACACCTCCTGCGAAGACTGCCAGATCGTTCTCGCGAAGCTTCTGTGCCGTCTCCTGTGGCCATAACTCGAAGTCCGACTTCCCCAACCACTCTGAGCGCGTCAATTTAAAGACCTGTTCGAACGGCTGGTTGACATAGACCATGCGACCATCCTCGTCCTTCATGAAGGCCACGGCGAGGCCGCTGTCCATGTAGACCCTAAAACGTTCCTGGCTTTCAAGTAGCGCCTCCTCTGCCCGCCGCTGCTCCCATTGGCCGATGACTAGAGAGACGAGATTCGCCGCCGCGACGGCAAACATCTGTTCGTCCAGTCGCCATTGACGTCTTGCTCCCACGTGTTCGTGGCAGAGCACCCCATCCAACCTGCCGGCGATATAGATCGGGACGTCCATCATCGAGGTGATCCCGAGCGGCTGAAGGTATCGTTCGGAAAATTCGCACGTTCGGGCGTCCCGGTGCGCGTCATCTGCTGCGATGAGATCGGAAGCGGCCAGCGCCTTGAAATAGGCAGGGTAGTCCTCGATCAGCAGTTCCGCGCCGGACGAGTGACGGTGGGTGCTCAGTTCGTATAGTTCGACGCAAGAGATCGCCGAATGCGCGTGGTTATAGCGCCAGATGCTCACGCGCTCGGTCTTCAGCGTCCTCGCCACCACATCTGTCATGCGCCCTAACGCCGCAGGCAAGTCGCGGGCCTGAAGCGGATTACTCCGGCTGAGGTCATTCAACGCGGAGAGCTGTCGGATCACCCGTTGCGTGTCCACAAACTAATCCTTCGCTCGTCAGTGGGGGAATGTCGGTCGGGGTCACTCCCCTGGAAAATCATGATGAGGAAAGGTTATCCAGTGAGGCGGGAAATGTCCAGAAAAGCATGAAATTCCGCATCGAGGGCATCGCGTGATGCGGTTGGAGACGGCGCGCTCTTATATCGTGACCTTGATGGAGGATGACGAGGACCGTCCCGGGAACGTCAGCTCAGCGATGCCGGACTTGTCCAGCTCACCTTTGCCGATCTCGACCAGGCGGCGATATTGCTGGAACGTGACCGTCACGAGTGGCGTGGTCAACCCGGCGGTCTCAGCTAGCCTCAGGGCAATCCCACAGTCTTTCGCCGCGTGCGCGACCGAGAAGTAACAGTCATGGGCGCGGTTCTGCATGTCTTCGCCGTCCGTCTCCAATACCCGGGAGGCTGCTCCCGTCTGCGCGAACACCTCGCGCAACATCGTGAGATCAAGCCCCAGGGCCGCGCCAAGGCCCAATCCTTCGGCCAGCGCCGCCGTGTTGATATTCATGACCATGTTCACCAGAGCTTTGACCCTCGCCGCCTCCCCTGCCGCGCCGATGTAACGCAGACTCGCGCTCAACGACTCGAGGAGCGGCCTCGCTCGGTCGAACGCATCCCTCGTCCCGCTG
>JAHWYE010000350.1 GCA_020028195.1 Nitrospirota bacterium | reverse complement strand
CACGAGACGAAACCCACCGGGATCGCGCTCATTCTGGTGGATGAAGAAGGCCGTAACTTCATTGCCGTGGCGCCGGGCAGCAACCAGATGCTGAGCCTCGAGGACGTTCGGCGGGCCTCGCCCCTCATCAGGCAGGGAGCCGTGCTACTGGCTCAGCTCGAAGTTCCGCTCGCTGCCGTGTGGGAAGCCTTTTCGATCGCCAAGGCCCAGGGCCTGCTCACGATCCTGAATCCCGCGCCGGCCGCGCCGCTGCCACCGGCACTCCTCAATCTCGTTGACGTCCTGACACCCAACGAGGGAGAGGCGCACGCTCTCAGCGGTAGAACAGATTCCGACGAAGCCGCCCGTGTGCTGATTGAGCAGGGAGCCCGGAGAGTCATCGTGACGTTGGGGGAGCGAGGAGCCCTGCTGCGGGACGCAAGGACCTCTCGCCTGTTTCCGGCCTATCCGGTTCAAGCGATTGATTCGACTGCCGCGGGGGATGCGTTCAACGGAGCCCTGGCCTGCTCCCTCGCGGAAGGCCGGTCGCTGGAGGATGCCATTGTTTTCGCCAATGCCGCTGGTGCCCTTGCGACGACCAAGCGAGGGGCCCAAGAATCCCTGCCCATGCGGACGGAGATTGACGGCTTGTGCCAGGAGAGCCGCGTTACTCCATGCGACTAGAGCGGCTTGGCGGGCTGTTGGTCCGTCTGACCGGAGGCTCAGACGGCAGGGGAGGGGGTGACGGCCCGATCGTCGTGCTCCTTCATGGGTTCGGCGCCCCTGGTGACGATCTGGTCTCCCTCTGGCCGGCGCTCAACCTGCCGAGAGGGACGCGATTTCTCTTTCCCGAAGGCCCGCTGTCGTTGCACTTGGGGTTTGGCGAATCACGCGCTTGGTGGATGCTGGATCTGGAACGCCGCAATCGTGACATGGCCGCCGGTCGCGCGCGCGACCTGTCCAGCGAGGTGCCAAACGGGCTGGCTGTGGCACGGGCAGGAATGATGGCACTCTTGGACGAGGCGCAACGACGCCTGGGAGCCGATCCGAAGCAGGTCCTGCTCGGAGGATTCTCGCAGGGCGCGATGCTGGCCTGCGATCTGGTCCTTCGCATGGACTGGCCCTTTGCGGGGCTTGCTCTACTATCGGGGACCTTGATCGCCAAAGAGGAATGGGTCCCGCTGATGCCGAACCGGCGTGGACTCTTGGTGCTGCAAAGCCATGGGAACCAAGATCCGCTGCTGCCGCTCTTTCTGGCCGAGGAGTTGCGCGATCTGCTCGCTCAGGCCGGACTTGCCGTCGAATGGGTGGGATTCCGGGGTGGGCATGAAATCCCGGACCTGGTCATTGCCCGGCTCGGGACGTTTATTCGAAAGGCGCTGGCGAGGTAGAAAGGCATCCAGAATGAAGGGTCGATCCTGGTTTCGCCCGAAACCGGCCTACGCAGGTTGAAAGGGGAATAGCCACGATGATGGACTGGCTTACCAAGTCAGACAGTACCCTAATCCTGGACGGGTTGATGTCGCTAGTCCTCCTTGCGGTGGTCCTGATCGTACGATCTCTCCTCGTTCGAGCCATCTCGAGAAACCAAAGCCTAGCCGTCGAAGCCCGACGCCGCTGGGCGATCAACGTCCGCAACACTGTGGCGGTGACCTTCGCCATCGGGCTGATCTTTATCTGGGCGCACTCTCTCAGTGCGTTTGCCGTCTCCCTGGCCGCCGTCGCCGTGGCGCTCGTGCTGGCCACCAAGGAGTTGCTCCTCTGTCTGAGCGGCGCGGTCCTTCGCGTAGGAACCAACGTCTACTCGCTGGGGGATCGGATCGAGATTCATGGCCTGCGCGGCAACGTGCTGGATCAGAACTGGTTGGCGACGACGTTGCTGGAGATCGGCCCGGGCCACACGTCTCAGCAATACACCGGACGCGCGGTGGTCTTTCCCAACAGCCTCCTACTGAGTCATCCCCTGATCAACGAGACCTATATGAAGGCCTACATCGTGCACGTCATAACAATCCCACTGGCGGTCGACGATGACTGGCGAAAGGCCGAACTGGTCTTGCTGGAAGCTGCCAGGGCCGAATGTAGCCCCTTCCTGGAAGAGGCACGTCGGCACATGAAACAGGTAGAAGGAGAGAATTGGTTGGACGCCCCGTCGGTCGACCCGCGAGTGACGATTCACTTGCCGGAGCCAGGGCGCATCAACCTCCTCTTACGCGTTCCCTCGCCGGGGCAGCGCACCTCGCGCGTGGAGCAGGCGATCCTGCGTCGGTTCCTGTCAGAGTTTAACGCGGGAAAGACGGACAAGGGTGCGGCAGTCTGATAGACTGATAGGAGAGCGCACGTTGGCGCCTGAGTGATCGTCAAGCGAGGCTGAGTGATGGCAAGGCCGCTTCAGTGTCCCCAGTGCGGAAACGAATCAGTGGTCAGAACCTCCTGTTTCTCGCCCGCGGAACGCGTGGCCGGCCTCTTGTTCGTCTCCCCCTTTCGGTGCCAGGGGTGCAGTCTCCGGTTTCTGGCGTTTCGGTTGGGTCGGAGGTATCCCACGCATCTCGTCGATCGACGAGAATATAGACGGATTCCGGTCCGACTCTTTTTGTCCTTCTCAGGAGGCCGAGTCCGCGGAGATGGCACGGTGCTGGACATTTCGATGGGCGGCTGTGTCATCAAGAGTAAGACGCTAGTGAAGCCTGGCGACATCTTCTATCTGCAGATCGTTCTGGCTGAGCAGCAGCCTCCAGTTGAAGTGGCTGGGATCGTCCGTTCGGTAAGCGACAGAGGAATCTCATTCAAGTTTCTTCGC
>JAHWYE010000349.1 GCA_020028195.1 Nitrospirota bacterium | reverse complement strand
AACAGGTATAGGCTGGAGGGGCTGGAGCAAGTGGCCCCAGCCATGACTGAACTCTTCATCGCAACTCTCAAGACAGCACTGGGTGACAAGCAGCACCGGGTCCGCGGCATGGCGGCCAGCTACCTTGGAGTTCTCCAGGACAAGGCCGTGATTCCGTTGCTCCTGACGGCGTTGGAGGATGATCACGCCTATGTGCGGGCCTGTGCAGCGCTGGCACTGGGTCGGATGCGGGCCGGCGAAGCGAAAACGAAGCTTACGCACATCATGGAAGAAGACTGGGATCAGACGGTGCGGAGCCGGGCCCGCGAGGCGCTGGAACGGATCGTCTAGCAGAGAGGTTGAGGCTAAGGCCTCAGCCTTCCTTCGTGTCCGTCCAGTCAATTACGAGGATCTCCTGTGGGCAGTTGAATCGGAGGGGAAGGCCGGACCACCCAAGCCCTCTATTGACGTAGAGCCTGTGGCCATTGCGATCATAGCGCCCACTCACTCGTCCGCTGCAGCCATATGGCAACCAGAAGGGCCGAATCAGCGGAATCCGCCACTGTCCTCCATGACTATGCCCACAGAGCACAAGGTCGATCGCGTGTGTGTCGTCGAGGTGGTCCAGCACGTTAGGCGCGTGGGCCAGCAGGACCGTAAAACGACCTGGCACCTGCGGTGGGATGCAGCGAAGATCCGCCCGGTGCAGGGACGGATCGTCCACCCCAACGATACCCAATTCACCAGATTTCGCCGAGACAAACACGGCCTGATTGATCAGCAACGTGATTTTATGGCGATCAGCCATTTCGCTGTACCGGTGTATCGGAACGCCGCTGTAATGATCGTGGTTGCCCAATGTCACATAGACCGGCGCTAAGGTCCGAAGGCCTGACAGGAACCGGAACAGGTGGGGCAGCCCGTCCGGGACATTCAGCAGGTCTCCGGTGACAAAGATCCAGTCCGGCTTCAGGTTGGCAATAGTTTCGAGAGCTCTGTCATGGCGGGGTTGATAGCGGTCCAGGTGGAGATCCGTGATGTGTACCGCGCGCCGTCCCGCCAGGGGCGAATGCTGGCACTCGATTCTCGAGATCTCGACGGATGACAAGCCGAACTCGAGGTATGGGAGCAGATTATAGACGTGATGGAGGGGAAGGCCAACCCCATGAGCGAAGAGTAACCGTACCCGGTCGTACCAACGGAGTGCCAGATTGATCATTCCATCACCCGATTAAGGGCGGCCCGGTCCTCAACCGTCAAACGATACCCGTTGTCGTACAAGACTCCCATGCTGGCCATCAGGACTTCCAGCCCGCCGGATCGACGGACCGTATCAAACTTCGCGTTGAGGGTGGCCAAGTGCACAGCAGGAGCTACCACCGCATCGAACGATAGGCCGAACGATTCCAACACGTCCCTGAGCTCGGTGAGGCTGTACTGCCCATCGTCGTTGCGATCCCCCACCAAGGCGAATTCATAGAAGGTGAGGCTCAGCGACAGGGAGGATTGGGTTCGGCTGAAATCTTCTCGCGCTGCCTTCAGTCCGTCCGGATAGCGAGCGTGGCAGTCGGAGGTCGCTGGAGCCAACCGGAGTATCCCTTCGGTCGCAGGGTCGGTTGCGTGGAAGGCCACTCCCTCCGCGGGCTCTCGTGGCGGCTTTTGGTACAGTTGCTTGTAGAACCATTCCGTGCAAGCGCTGGCGTTGAGAAAGCCCTGTTTATCCCATTGAACCTGCTGCCGGATATGGTCGGTGAAGGCCACGAACACGTCATTCGCGTTCTGGGACTCGGCCCCAGCGGTGTTCAGGCAGAAGGCCCACAAGCAGGCAGCCAGTGGTACGATACGGAGCAGGGGAAGACTGGGTAGGGAAACTGTGATGGCATGCATTGGTAGCGTCCAACTCAGGGTTATCGACAAAAGTATAACACGTGATGCGTCATGAGCAACTGATCACGCGCAACTCTAGCATGACAAATGACTTGCCATTTCTAACTGCGGATGTATCCGGCATTGGGGGGGGAATCCGGGCAACGCCGGAGGATTTCCAGGTTGAGGAACGTCCCCTCTACCTGCCATGCGGCGAAGGTGAACATCTCTATCTGCGCGTCACGAAACGCGGCCTGTCCACGCCGCAAATGGTCTCGTACCTGTCGGCCAGGTTTGGGATCAAAGCCCGGTGCATCGGCGTGGCAGGCCTCAAGGACGCCAAGGCGGTCACGACTCAAATGGTATCTCTCCAGGGCGTGTCACAAGAGACTCTTTTGGGGGTCCAACTTGATCCACGTCTCCTGTCTGTGGAGGTGCTTGGGCGGCACCGCAACCGCCTGCGGACCGGCCATCATGCCGGCAATGTCTTTCGACTTGTCATCAGAGGGGTTCAGCCATGCGCTCCCGAATCGGTGCCCGTGATCATGGATGAGTTGTCGCGGCGAGGGGTTCCCAACTTCTTTGGGCCGCAGCGCCAGGGCCGAGGAGGGCTCAACTACAGCATCGGGGCGGCGCTGCTTACTGATGCCCCCCGGCGTGCGAAGATGCCGAAATCCAAACGCCTCTGGTATCTCCATGCCTACCAATCGTTCCTCTTCAATAACATCTTGGCCCGACGGATCAATCGGATTGACCAATTGCTGGTGGGGGACTGGGCGATGAAGCATGACAACGGCGCCTGCTTTCAAGTTGAGGATGCAGCCAAGGAACAGCGACGGGCGGACGCATTTGAAATCAGCCCTACTGGCCCCCTGTTCGGATCGCGAGCGCCCTGGGCGACCGGCGAGCCGGGCGCCATGGAGCGGGCTGTGGT
>JAHWYE010000348.1 GCA_020028195.1 Nitrospirota bacterium | reverse complement strand
CCGGCTGGTTGCTGTGACGGAACAATATTGAACATTGTCTCAGAAACATAACAGACACTCGAACAAAAGGAAACCCACTATAGGAGACCCGTTCGAGTGTGTCAAGGCAACGAGGCTTCGTATCTTATTGTGTTTTCAAGCCTTCTTGATTATAGTCGCGCAGGATCGCAACACAAAGGGTCTTGGAGGGCCCAGGATGACGGAGATGACCGACCGTGTGTCCGCTTCTATGGACAGTCTCGTTGAGCGATACATGAACGATCTTCGCGTCGAGGCAGGGCTGGCCATAAATACGCTGGAAGCCTACAGGCGTGATCTCCAGAAGCTTCAATTTTATTTGTTTGCGAAAGGCGTTCATAGTTTTGCCGGGGTCACGCGGCAGACGATCTCGGAGTTCTTGGGGCATTTGAGGCGTTCCAATCACGCGCCGTCCTCCACTGCTCGCTGTGTGGCGGCCCTCCGGGGATTCTATCGGTTTCTGTCCAAGGAAGGGTTCATGCAGGAGAGTCCGATGATCGGGGTGAGCAGGCCCCGACCCTGGATGAGGCTGCCCAAGACCCTCACGCAACGCGATGTGACTCACTTGCTTGAACTCGCCGATGGATCGCGGCCGGAAGGCAGGCGCGACGCGGCCATGCTTGAGTTGCTCTACGCCACGGGGCTGCGGGTTTCCGAGCTCGTGAATCTACGGCTCTCGCAACTGAATCTTGCCGTGGGCTATGTGCTGGCCGCCGGCAAAGGCGCGAAGCAGCGAGTGGTGCCCATGGGAGACGTGGCGCGACAAAAGATCAGGCTCTATTTGGACAAGACTCGCGGGGCTCTGCTCAAGAAGCGGGAATCGCAGCATGTGTTTGTGACGAGACGAGGAAGACCCATGAGCCGCCAGGGATTCTGGAAGTTGCTCCGCGCCAGAGCGAAGCAAGCCGGCATCACCACGCCGATCTCTCCCCATATGCTGAGGCACTCCTTCGCGACTCACCTGTTGGACCGCGGAGCTGATCTCCGATCCGTCCAGGCGATGCTGGGCCATGCGAGCATCTCCACCACGCAGATCTATACGCATGTGGAGCGAGCGCGGCTCAAGCGACTTCACTCCGATCTGTTCCCGCGTAAATCGCGCCGCCGCGACCGTACCGCTGACCGTGCTTCCGTCAGCTCGAGAGAGAAGGGATTCGATGCATCGTTGCAATAACGGTGCGAGATTCGGTTGACAAGGCTTAGAGGACTTGATAGCATTCGCAAGCATTCGGCATGGTTGAGGATTCGGGCGGATAGCTCAGCTGGGAGAGCGCTGCCCTTACAAGGCAGAGGTCACAGGTTCGATCCCTGTTCCGCCTACCAGTTGCGCTCTAGTATGATGGTCGCGGAATAGCCCCGGAAAGGACTTCGGAGATCTTCGGGATTGCTTCGTTCTTTGGTGCCGGTAAGACCTGGACGGCATCAGTTTTGCCGGTCTACATCTTTCCTTCAGGGGGCCGTCGTTCAGCCTGGTTTAGGACGCCAGATTGTCAATCTGGAGGTCGCGGGTTCAAATCCCGTCGGCCCCGCCACTTTCCCCAAGACATGGTAGTATTTTTTGTGCCCGGTACATGCATTGACATGGGAGGAGATGGTCTAGGGTAATGATATTTCAAGCCGGCCCCATGGGGCTCGTGGGCTCGCTCGGGGCGGTCTCAAAAATCATTCTTCTCGTTCTCTTCCTGTTCTCGGTCATTTCTTGGGCTATTATTCTTTACAAGTGGCGCGCCTTTCGTTCGAGTGATCGAGAAGATCGGCGGTTTCTGGCTGCCTACGCGAGAACGCAGGATAAAGAGGAGCTCCATCGCCCCGCGAGACGGATGGCGGCAAGCCCAAGCGCAGCGGTCTTTGTCGGGGTGATGGACCGGATTACTCCGGAAAAAGATGGGCCTGCCCGCGGTCAGTCGGCCAATAGTCCGAGCCTGGGACCATCGGAAGAGCCGCCCGGGCTCGACCATCATTATATAGATAGAACGGTGGCATATATCGTGCAGGATCGAATCTCCAGGCTGGAGACCTATCTCCCTTTTTTGGCGACAACAGGCAATATCACGCCGTTTGTCGGACTGCTGGGGACCGTGCTCGGGATCATTGATGCGTTTCGGGAAATTGGGCAACAGGGAACGGCCAGCATCGCGGCGGTCGCGCCGGGGGTCGCGGAAGCGTTGATTGCCACGGCGGCTGGGCTGTTCACCGCGATTCCCGCTGTGATTGCTTACAATTATTATTTGACGCGAATTCGACGGACCGCTTTCCGAGTGGAAGCGTTCAGCGTGGAATTTCTGAACGCGCTGAAGACCCGTCCAAGACACGTAGGGGTGCGCGGGTGATGTTTGAAACGCGACATCGCCGCTTTTTGGCCGAAATCAATGTCATCCCGCTGGTGGACGTTGTCCTGGTGCTGTTGGTAATCTTCATGGTGACGGCTCCCATGTTGTACCGCGGACTCGACATCAGGCTTCCGACCTCCGCCAGCAATACCATCAGGCCGGAAGAGCGCATCATCCTCACCATTGAGCGGGACCAGAAATTGTATCTGGACAAGGATCCGGTCAGCGTGGGGCAACTGGAGCGCAGGCTGAGGGCGATGAAAGAGCGGAATGCCGACCTGTCGGTCTATCTCCGGGCCGACCGCGAGATCCCTTACGGCACGGTGGTCCAGGTGATGGATGGGGTGAAACGGTCGGGAATCGAGAAGCTTGGCATGGTGACTGAGCCGATGGGGCATGAGCGAGTGACGGAAGACATCATTCAACAAGGAGTGCG
>JAHWYE010000093.1 GCA_020028195.1 Nitrospirota bacterium | reverse complement strand
CGCAGCGCCAGGTCCTCAGCCAGAGGTGGCCGCTGTTATCGTCCCGATGCAGAAAGTGATCCACGACCATCAGGCCGTGACAATGCCTGCATCGCATGGATAACCTCCCAGGCTAGAGGCTAGAGGCGATAGGCGATGGGCCGGACCTCTTTCCCATTGCCTAGCGCCTCGTGCCTATGGCCTGTGCCTTTCAGTGGCACTCGACGGGACAGAAGACGACGAAGTACAGAAAGACGGCGACTCCAAGCATCACAGCTCCGAGCAGAAGCCATCCCGTTCGCGTCATAGTCACCTTGTCCGCTACGCCCATTCCCTTACTTTTCTTGGACAGCAAGAGCAGTGCCATGCCGATCTCAAGACGCGGAACCCTGCGCAATTCCGTGTCTGGCAGAAGAGTTTTGTCGTGTTTGAACCCATAGCAACCCCCCCCCCGCGCCGCGAGGCTTGTGGCCTTCTGCTACAGGTAGATGGCGGAACTGTAGCAGGACTCCCCGCACGTAAAGATCGGGAGCCAATGGCAAATGGCTTATGGCAAAGGGTACATGCCAGAACTGCGCGGACTATAAGCCATTAGCCATCAGCCGTCCCCATCCTGGCTATGGCACTGCCTTTGCTCACTCCGCTTAGTACATGACCGAAAGGGAGGAATACCAGGATGCAAGCCATCACGAAGTTCATGGGCCAGGATCACGATCGGCTGGACGATCTTTTCAGAGAATTCCAAACTTTGAAGGGGAGCGATTTCGCGAAGGCGAAACACGCATTCTCCGAGTTTAAGCGAGGATTGCAGCGGCACATCGTCTGGGAGGAAGAGATCCTCTTCCCCTTGTTCGAGCATCAGACGGACTTACAGGACCACGGCCCGACGGCGGTGATGCGGATGGAGCATCGTCGAATCAAGGCCTTCCTCGAACAGATCCACGATCGGCTCGTCAAGGGAGAGACCGATGCCATCGAATTCGAGCAGCAGCTTGTTGACACGCTCACCGTTCATAACAAGAAAGAGGAAGCCATTCTGTATCCATGGATTGACCAGTCGTTGTCGGACCAGGAAGCTGATACGACGATCGCGAGGATGAGACAGGTGCCTGAGGAGCGATACCAACACTGCTGCCATTAGCCCGGGAGGCGAGCAACCCATGGAAGAGGGGGTGTTTTCAAGAATTCTGGTGCCGGTGGACTTTTCCGCCTGTTCAGAAGAAGCCTTCCGGGTAGCCTTGTCGCTGGCCCGAGTGTTCCAAGCCGAGGTGCTGCTGCTTCACGTGGTGGATACCAAGAGCTTGACGACGTTGAACATGTTGGGGTTGGCCCTTCCGTCGGAAGAGGCCGGACAGAGGAAGCGCCTCCGGCACCAGGCCCGCCTGAATGCGCGCCGTCTGCTCAGTTTGGAGGAGGCGAAGGGAATTGCAATCCGGCGACTCCTCGCGGAAGGGACGCCGTTCGTGGAAATTGCCCGAACGGCCCGCACCGAGAAAGTCAATCTGGTGGTCATGGGCAGCTATGGGGGACAGGTGGGCAACGTGGAGAAGATTTTCTTCGGCAGTACTGCCGAGAAGGTGGTGCGGACTGCTGGTTGTCCGGTGCTGACCGTCCCGTTGCCCGGAAGGCCACGACCAGTCCAGTCACAGCCAAAGGAGGACAAATGAGCGCACGAGAAGCATCCAGACCCGCA
Source organism: Nitrospirota bacterium (assembly GCA_020028195.1). Classification (GTDB taxonomy): domain Bacteria; phylum Nitrospirota; class Nitrospiria; order Nitrospirales; family Nitrospiraceae; genus NS-7. Next base: position 5,171 of record JAHWYE010000093.1, on the reverse strand, counting down.
ACATGGGTCACCAGCGCGGTGTTTGCCGGAATCCTGGCATTCGGCTTCTTAGCACAGGCTGATGCCGTCCCCGAGCAAGTGGTGGAAGTGACGATCAAGGATTTTACCTTCGTCACGAAACAGGTTCCGCTTCGGCTCGGTGTTCCGACGATCATAACGATTCGGAATCAGGACAAGGAGCGGCATGACTTCGGCTCAGCGATGTTTGATGGAACGCTGACGCGGGTCGAGAGCGGGGGCGTCATCTCGTATGGACGAGGAATCGGCGGCGTCTATCTTGATCCGAAACGGGAGACGGTTATCCGGTTCACTGTGGAACGGCTGGGTCGCTACGAGTTCAGGTGCTCAATCCATCCCAATATGAAAGGGGAGCTCCTCCTGCTGAACGTGGAAGCGGTGTAATGACTACCTAAGAGCCTGTGTTTGACTATAATATGCTCCGCGCCCACGTCGGGCTTATGTGAACGGGCGAGAGAGCGAAGTTGAGCCTGAGCAGCAGGGTGATCAATGGATGGGAAGTCGGCAGTGAGCCTCGAAGTGGTTCTCGACCGTTGCCGCCACGGACCAGGACAGCAGCCGAACATCCTGCAAACCTTGCTCGCAGTGCAGGAGGCGCTCGGCCATGTGCCGTTCAACGTGGTCGGTGAGATCGCCCGCGGTCTGGAGGTGACCGAGGCGGATGTTGCCGGCGTCCTGTCTTATTACCCTGACTTGCGGACCCATCTCAGCGGTCGGCACCTGATTCGGATTTGCATGGGCGAATCCTGCGTGGCCAACCATTGCAGCCGGGTACTCCGCGAGTTGCGGGACCAGTTGCGGGTGGATGTAGGCGAGACCACGCCGGGAAATCGCTTTACGCTGGAGAAGGTCTATTGCGTCGGGAATTGTGCCGTGTCGCCCACCGTGATCATCGACGACGAACTGTACGGAAGGATGATTCCGTCGCAGGTGGCGTCGCTTCTCGATCAATACCGATAAGTTCAATGGTTCGTCTCTACCTTCCCAACGACACCTCGTCTCGCGCAGCCGGCGCAGCTCGGCTGGCTGAAGTCTGGCAGGAACGGACTGGAATCGAGTTGATCCGGACCTCCGCTCGCGGTGCCTTTTTCCTGGAGCCAATGGTTGAGCGGGATATGCCTGAAGGGCGGATGGCCTGGTTCAATGTCACCCCGGATGACTTGCCGCAGATCCTGGCCGGCAAAGGCGGGACGCCTGTGAACGAGATTCCGTTCCTGCGCGGGCAGACGCGCGTGACGTTTGCGAACTTCGGAGTGACACAGCCGTTGTCGCTCGACGAATACCGCGCTCACGGTGGGCTGAAGGGGCTGGAAGCCGCCAGGACTCAGTCGCCCGAAGCCATCATTGAGGAGATCAGAATCTCGAGGCTGCGAGGGCGCGGGGGGGCGGCCTTCCCGGTGTGGCACAAATGGCAAGTGGCTCGGGAGACAGAGGCCGATCGGAAGTACGTCGTGGCGAACGCTGATGAAGGCGACGCCGGGACCTATTGTGACCGTATGGTGATGGAAGGAGAACCGTTCCGGCTGATCGAGGGGATGCTGATCTGCGCCCGCGCGATCGGAGCGGACACCGGCTACATCTACTGTCGCCAGGAATACCCGGCTGCGGCGCATACACTTCGGGCCGCGATTCAGAAGGCGGACGAGGCGGGCCTTCTCCAGTCTCATGGCCACCGCCTACGGCTTGAAGTTGTGGTGGGGGCCGGCTCCTACGTGGTCGGCGAAGAGACAGCCCTGCTTGAGTCGCTGGAGGGCAGGCGGGGGGTCGTTCAAGCGAGACCGCCCTATCCTGCCGAGGCGGGCCTCCATGGGAAACCCACCATCGTCAGCAATGTGCTGACGTTTGCAACGGTGTCAACAATCCTTGCCCGCGGAGGAGAATGGTACTCCTCGATGGGTACAGAGCGCTCACGCGGCACGGTTGTGCTTCAGATCGGCGGGAGAGTGAAGCAGCCTGGGCTGGTCGAAATTCCATTTGGCGCGACGCTGGCCGAAGCGCTGGAACGTTTTGGCGGCGGGATGGCTCCGGGGTCACGCTTGAAAGCTGTGCAGGTGGGCGGCCCGTTAGGGAGCCTTTTCCCAGTCTCGAAGCTGGGCATCCAGATCTGTTACGACGCTTTCGCGAAAGCCGGAGCCATCTTGGGACACGGTGGGATTGTGGTATTCGATCACGAAACCGACATGGTCGAATTGGCCCGGCACTACACGGTCTTCACTGCTGAGGAATCTTGTGGGAAATGCACGCCCTGCCGAGTTGGGTCACTCCGAAGCCGTGAAATTTTGGAACGGATTCAGGCCGGTCGCGGGACGGCCGACGATCTGGCCTTGCTGGCCGATCTGGGGGAGACCATGAAGACAGCAAGCTTGTGCGCGTTCGGAGGTCGGGCACCGTATCCCGTGTTGACGGCGATCGAACATTTCGGAGAGGAATTCCGGAGACTCACGAAATGAGGACGCTTCGCCGGAAGAATGAGTCCGGGCAGGTTGTGCATGTGACGATTAACGGTCAGCCTGTGACCGCGAGGGCCGGGGACACAATTTTCACGGCGGCTCAGAGGGCTGGGATCAGAATTCCCAGCCTCTGCCGCTCGGATCATTTGGCTCCTATCGGATCCTGCCGGCTTTGCCTCTGTGAAGTGGATGGGCAGGGAGGCACACCAGCTTCCTGCACGACACTGGTACGGGATGGGACGGTGGTTTGGACTCAGACGGACCGACTGATCCGGCATCGCCGTAATATCATCGAACTCTATCTTTCGGAGCAACCTGCCGGGACCGAGACTCCTCAGGCGCTCAAGACTCTGGCAGCGGATCTGGACCTGAAGCGAGTCCGATACGGTGCAGGCGTCCATCGAGTGGATGATCGGGATGAATCGAACCCATTCTTCTCGTTTAATAATGCGATTTGCATCTCCTGCGAACGCTGCGTTCGAGCCTGCGATGAAATTCAGCCGACTTTCGCGCTGACCATGATCGGAAAGGCATTCGAGGCTCGACCGGTTGCCGGCGCACGACCCTTGCCCGGCGAAACGGCTGGCTTCGCCGCGTCAAACTGCGTGTCCTGTGGTGCCTGCGTGAAGGAATGTCCGACCGGTGCATTGAAGGAGAACAGCATTCTCGAATGTGGAACTCCCACGCGGACCGTCCGGACCACCTGCGCCTATTGCGGCGTGGGCTGTGCGTTCGAGGCCGGCGTCCGCGACGGCCGGGTGGTGAACATGATGCCGGCCGATAACGGCCCGTCGAATCACGGCCATGCCTGCATGAAGGGGCGGTTTGGGTGGACATACATCTATGCGCATGATCGGCTGAAGGTGCCTTTGATTCGTCGGGGCGATCAATGGCAGGAGATTTCCTGGGACGCGGCGTTGGATCGGGTGGCGCAGGAGTTCATGCGAATCAAGAACACATACGGCACGGATGCCCTCGCGACCATCTCATCCAGTCGGGGCACGAACGAGGAAAACTATCTGTTCGCCAAATTCATGCGCTGCGTGATCGGCACCAACGATATCGACAACTGCGCGCGGGTCTGCCATAGCGCGACCGTGACCGGCATGATGGAGGTACTGGGCGCGTCCGCTGCGACGAACTCCATCGAGGATATTGACCGCGCGAAACTGATCCTCGTGGTCGGCGCGAACCCTACTGAGTCTCACCCTGTGGTCGGCGCCCGGATCAAGCAGGCGGTGAGGCGAGGCGTGCCGGTCATCGTGATTGACCCCCGCCGCACCGAGTTGGCACGCCTGGCCGATCTCCATCTGCGGTTGAGGCCTGGGACGAACGTCGCGCTGCTGAACGGATTAGGACATGTGATCGCGAAGGAAGGGCTGCTCGAAAAAACCTTTATTCTGGCACGGACCGAAGGGTTGCAGGACTGGCTGGAGGCTGTCGCCTCATGTTCCCCGGAAGAGACCGAACGAATCACCGGCGTGCCGGCCAAGACAATCCGAGAGGCGGCTCGGCTCTATGCCACCAGCGGCGCGTCCTTGTGTGTGCACGGCCTCGGGGTGACCGAGCATCGGTGGGGCAGTCACGGGGTGATCGCCTTGTGCAATCTGGCGCTCGCCACCGGCAACATCGGCCGGCCGGGCACCGGAATCAATCCCTTGCGGGGTCAGAACAACGTGCAAGGCGCCTCTGATATGGGATGCCTGCCCACCCATTTTGCTGGGTACCAACGGCTGGATGATCCTGAACTGGCACGGCGGCACCAGGCCATCACCGGGCGTCCGCTCCCGACTCGGCGCGGCATGAAGATCCCCGACATGTGGGACGCGGCTTTGGCCGGCCGGCTGAAGGGGCTCTGGATCATTGGCTATGATGTCGCGCAGACGGACCCGAATCTCAAGAAAGTCCGCGAGGCCCTGTCCCGGCTGGAGTTCCTTGTGGTCCAGGATCTCTTCCTGAGTGAGACCGCGAAGTTTGCCCATTTGGTGTTACCGGGAGCCTCCTTCCTGGAGAAGGACGGGACGTTCACGAACCTTGAGCGCCGGATTCAGCGCATCCGCAAAGCAGTGGAACCTCCGGACGGGGTCCTACCGGATTGGCAGGTCGTTTGCGAAGTGGCCACGCGCATGGGTTATCCCATGAAGTACGGGCATCCCTCGGAAATCATGGACGAGGTCGCCCGGCTAACGCCGATGTTTGCAGGAGTCACGTATGCGCGACTGGAAACCAGCGGGGGGCTGCAATGGCCGGTTCCTTCGGCCGATCATCCCGGTACGTCACTCATGCATGGCGAGCGGTTTCCGAGAGGCAAGGCCCGCTTTGTCGCCGTGGACTATCTCCCACCCGGCGAATCGCCCAGCGATACCTACCCCTTCATCCTGATTACGGGCCGAATCCTCCAGCACTATAACTGCGGCGCGCAGACTCGCCGGACTGAAATCCTTGATCTCGTCGATACCGATGTGCTGGAGATGCATCCGGACGATGCAGCTGCGCTGGGTCTGAAAGATGGCGAATTGGTGCGGTTGGTCAGCGCGCGCAGCGAGGCGGTGTTGCCGATGGCCGTGAGCGAACGCGTGCAACGCGGGCAACTGTTCACGAGTTTCCATTTCCCGGGCAGCGACGTCAACGCGCTGCTCTCGTCAAGCGCCGATGAGAGTTCGAAGTGTCCGGAGTATAAGGTCTCGGCGGTCCGGGTGGAGC
>JAHWYE010000347.1 GCA_020028195.1 Nitrospirota bacterium | reverse complement strand
GCGCTTCACATCGGGGCGGTGAATACCATTGTTCCTCGGGGAAGGATCCTTGTCGGGCACAATACGGATGGCGAGGGGTTTGTCACCTCTCTCCGGGAGGAGGCCGGGGAAGAGCCGAGGGGAAAGCGGGTGGGTCTCATCGGGGCGGGGGGGGGAGCCAAGGCGGTGGCGTATGCCCTGGCGCGGGCCGAGGCGGCAGAGCTCGCCATCTTCAGTCGCAGTCAGGACCGGGCTCGATCCTTGGCCAGCCACCTCCGGCGATTGTTTGGAAATCTTGAGGTTTTGGCATTGGGTTTGCAAGACATTGAGCCAGATAGATTAAGGCGGATAGACATCTTGATCAACACAACGCCAGTGGGGATGAAGCCCTCGGACTTGGCCTTATTTGATTATGGGATGTTGCCGGAGAGCTTACTCGTTTGCGACCTGATCTACCGGCCCTCAGAAACCCCCCTCCTGGCCTCCGCCCGATCTCGGGGGTGCCGAGTTCTGAACGGCGCCGGCATGCTTCTGTATCAAGGGGCGCAGGCCCTTGAGCTCTGGACGGGGCAGAAGGCTCCCGTTCCCGTCATGCGGGAAGCCCTGGCCCGGGGGCAGGGGGCTTGACAGCCTCCCGAATCGGGCCGGTATAATGACCTTCCTCTCTGTGGCTGTGCGTGCAAGGAAGTGGAGGGTGTCATGACCGTAGGGTCGAGTCGCTTGGGCGAGATGTTGGTCAAGTCTAAGCTGATCACCGAGGATCAGCTCAAGAAGGCCCTGGCCCAGCAGTCGACGGCCGGAGGGCGGCTGGGGAGCAATCTGGTCAAACTGGGCTTCCTCACCGAGGAAGATATTACGAGCTTTCTGAGCAAGCAGTACGGTGTGCCCTCCATCAACCTTGCCCACTTCGAGATTGACCAGAGCGTGATCAAGCTGGTCCCGGCCGAGATCGCGCAAAAACACATGGTCATCCCCATCAACCGAAAGGGGAGCGTCCTGACGGTGGCCATGGCCGATCCCAGCAATATCTTCGCCATCGACGACATCAAGTTCTTGTCCGGCTTCAAGGTGGAGCCGGTCGTCGCGGCCGAGACCTCGATCAAGAATGCCATTAACAAGCACTATGACTCGGCCGGATTGGTGAAAGATATCCTCCAGGGCTTCGACGACCGGGAAGTGGCGACGGTCGAGGAGGGGGACGAGGGACCAGACGTCGGCGACCTGCAGCGGGCGACCGAGGATGCCCCGGTGGTCAAGCTGGTGAACCTGATCCTGAGCGACGCCATCAAGAAGGGGGCCTCGGACATCCACATCGAGCCGTACGAGAAATCCTTCCGGGTCCGGTACCGCATCGACGGCGTCCTCTACGACACCATGCAGCCTCCGATGAAGCTCCGAGCCGCCATCATCTCGCGCGCCAAGATCATGGCCCAGCTCGACATCGCCGAGCGGCGTCTCCCCCAGGACGGCCGTATCAAGATCCGAATGGGGCAGAAGGAGATTGACTTCCGCGTCTCCACCCTCCCGACGATTTTCGGCGAGAAGGTGGTCATGCGTCTCCTGGATAAATCCAATCTCCAGTTGGATATGAGTTCGCTGGGCTTTGACCCCCAGGCGCTCCAGCTATTCGAGAAGGCCATTCTGGCGCCGCACGGCATGGTCCTGGTGACGGGGCCGACCGGGAGCGGGAAGACGACGACCCTGTATTCGGGCCTGCACCGGTTGAACACCGTCGAAACCAACATCATGACCGCGGAGGATCCGGTGGAGTACAACCTTGCCGGGGTCAACCAGGTCCAAATGAAGGCAGAGATCGGATTGAACTTCGCGGCTGCCCTTCGCGCCTTCCTCCGGCAGGACCCGGACATCATCATGGTGGGAGAGATCCGGGACTACGAAACGGCGGAGATCGCCATCAAGGCGGCCCTGACGGGGCACCTGGTCCTCTCCACCCTGCACACCAACGACGCCCCCTCGACCGTGAGCCGGCTCATCAACATGGGGGTGGAGCCGTTCCTGGTGGCGGCCTCAACCAACATGATCCTGGCCCAGCGGCTCGCCCGAAAGATCTGCAACAGTTGCAAGGAAGAGATTACGGTGCCTCGCCAGGCCCTGGTCGACGTGGGCTTCGCACCCGATGAGTCCAAGGGGCTTTCCTGCTACCAGGGAAAGGGATGCATGGAGTGTAACGATACCGGCTACCGGGGACGCGTCGCCCTGTACGAGGTCATGCCGATCACCGAGGATATCAAGGACGCCATCCTGCAGGGCGCCTCGGTCAATGAGATGAAGGAGCTCGGCCGGAAGCACGGGATGAAAACGCTTCGAGAGGCAGGCCTGCAGAAGATCCGAGAAGGGATGACGACCATCCCCGAGATCATGCGGGTGACCAGCCATAACTAAACTAAACGCGCAGAGTGCGTTTAGTTTGGAGCAATGGAGCAGTGGAACAATAGAGTGATTTTGGAGGCGAAATGCTCCATTGCGGTCCAATGGTCTATTGCTCGATTGTCACTATACGGGAGGGTTCATGACGAATCTGGATCAGATGCTCAAGGAACTGGTGGCCAAGGGGGGGTCGGACCTACACATCACCACCGGCATTCCGCCCATGATCCGTCTCCACGGCCAGCTGAAACCGCTGGGGAATACCCCGCTCACGCCGGCCATGACCAAGCAGCTCGCTTACAGCATCCTCACCGATGTCCAGAAGCAGAAGTTTGAGGAGCAGAAAGAACTCGACTTCTCCTTCGGTGTGAGGGGGCTTGGCCGGTTCCGGTCCAACGTCTTTCTCCAGCGGGGGGCCGTGGCCGT
>JAHWYE010000092.1 GCA_020028195.1 Nitrospirota bacterium | reverse complement strand
GGTGGACAAACCGACTGAGACCGCAATCAAGCTGGCCAATATTCTGTTTGAGGCGGCGGTCGCGGTGGGGGCCGGCATCGATCAACTGGGGGAGCCCCATGCAAACCTGAGCGAACATGGCGTGCGGGTCAATAGTCTGGAAAACGAAGCGGACCGCGTGACAAGGGACGCGGTCTCCGACCTGTTTGAGCATCAACAGGACCCGATCGCCGTGATCAAGTGGAAGGAGATCTACGAAAATTTCGAGGAAGGGACGGATCGCTGCGAGGACGTGGCGAACATCCTGGAACGCATTGCGCTCAAACACATCTAGAAAGAATGGCTGATGGCCGATGGCGAATGGCCGATGATTTCTGAGGCTCTCGATCGTCATCAACCATCAACCATAAGCCATTAACCATTCTCCCGATGCTGCCTGATCTGAGTGGGATGCTCGCCAAAAAGAATGGCCGATGGCTTCTGAACCTATATCTGGTCATCAACCATAAGCCATAAGCCATTAGCCATTCTCCTGATGATGCCTGACCTCAGTGGCATGCTCCTATTTGTGGTCGCGCTTGCGCTGCTGTTCGACTTCTCGAATGGTTGGCATGACAGCGCGAATGCCATCGCCACCGTGGTCTCGACACGGGTCTTGAGCCCGCTGGTGGCGGTCCTGATGGCCGGTCTGATGAACGTGGCCGGCGCGTTCATGTCCACGGCTGTGGCCAAGATGGTCGGCTCCGGCATCGTGGACCCAGGTGCCGTGACGCAGGGGGTCGTCGCCTCCGCCTTGGGAGGGGCGATCCTGTGGAACCTCTGCACCCTTCTGCTGGGTTTGCCCACCAGCTCATCCCATGCGCTGATCGGAGGACTGGTGGGATCGGGGTGGGTTCACGGCGGCTGGGCTGTGGTCAAGTTCTCCGGATTGCGTGCGGTGCTGGAGGCCATGGTCCTCTCGCCGCTGTTCGGGTTCCTGGTCGGCCTGGCCTTGATGGTGCTGATCAGTTGGGTGTTCTTCAGAACGTCGCGAGGCTTTGCCACGCGACTGTTCGGCAATCTCCAGCTTGTTTCAGCAAGCTTCATGGCCTATAGCCACGGGGCGAACGATGCCCAGAAGGCCATGGGAGTCATTACGCTAGCCCTGCTCTCGGCCGGGCAGATCGCCAGCGAGGAGGTGCCGACCTGGGTGATCGTGACCTGTGCCATCGCGATGGGGCTTGGCACCGCCCTGGGAGGGTGGAGGATCGTTCGGACGTTGGGGATGGGAATCACGAAGCTGGAGCCGGTGCACGGGTTTGCGGCTGAAACAGGAGCGGCGACGGTGCTCTTGGCGACGGCGCACTTCGGGCTGCCGGTCAGCACGACCCACACGATCACGTCGTCGGTCATGGGTGTGGGGGCGACCAAGCGACTGTCTGCGGTTCGATGGGGGGTGACAGCCAGGATTCTCTACGCGTGGGTCTTCACGCTCCCTGGTTCAGGACTCTTGGCGGCGCTGATTTATGTCGGGCTGACCAGGCTGAGTTGAACGTCGATGGGCACATCCTTTGAGGTTGGCAATTTAACCACGAAGCGGCTGCCCACCGGGTGGTTTCCCTCCACCCAAATCTGTCCCCCGTGCGCCTCAACGATGTGTTTGACGATGGATAAGCCGAGGCCAGTTCCCCCCAACTCGCGCGACCGCGCCTTGTCCACCCGATAAAACCGCTCAAACACGCGGGGCCGGTCGGCTTCAGGAATCCCCAAGCCCGTGTCGGTCACGCTGAGTTCCACCATGTCAAGGGGGGAATCCTTCGCCGGCTGACCGGCAATATGAATCGAACCATGGGGCGGGGTATATTTTACGGCGTTGTCCAGGAGGTTCGTCAGCACCTGGACAAGCTGCTCTTCATCTCCGGCTGCCGGCGGGAGGTCGGGAGGAATCGCGACCGTGACGGTATGGCCCTTCTTGTCCGCCAGCGGTTTGATCAGGGCCAAGGTGCGATCCACCACCGTGCTAAGGTGAACAGGATCCCGTTTGAAAGAGACCTCACCGGACTCGATCTGTGAGAGCTGGAGCAGGTCTTCCAGGATCAGATTGAGACGATCACTCTGTTTCAGGATGATGTCCAAAAAGCGAGCGGTCTGTTCCGGATCATCCTTGGCGCCGTCCAGCAATGCCTCGACGTACCCCTTGATCGAGGTGAGCGGGGTGCGGAGTTCGTGGGACACGTTGGCGACAAAGTCTTTCCGCACCTTTTCCAATCGTCGCAGCGCTGTGATGTCGTGAAACACCAAGACGGCGCAGGCCTCGTTTTCGCGCTGACCGCCGGCCACTGAGGCTTCCACTCTGAAGGTACGGCCACTCAGCGCCATCGTGATCTCGCCGCTCTGATTTTGACGGGTTTCCAATGCCTGCTTGGCTAACTCGTTGAGGTCATGGTGTCGAATCACCTCCCCATGCGCTCGAGCTCGGGCTTCGCGTCCCCGCACCATGAACATGCGTTCGAGGGCCGGGTTCACCTGGAGGACGGTGCCGTTACAGTCCAGAACCATGACGCCTTCCACCATGGAGGCCAGCATCGCCAGCAACTGCGCGCGGTCCTCGGAGACCTCACGGATCTTCGATTCAAGTTGGTCCGCCATTTGGTTGATGGCTTCGGCCAGTCCACCCACCTCGTCACGGCTTGTCAGGGGAATCCGTTGCCCCAGCGCGCCGTCGGCTAGCTTACGGGCCGCGCCGACCATATCTGAAAGGGGTCGTGTCAGCCCTTGGGCGAGTAGCATGCTCAAAATAACCGAAACAGCGAAGGCGACACCAAAGGCGATGCCCAGGTCCTCTTTGAGGTCGAGGAGCCGAACCTCCATCATGGTCATCGGCAGCGCCAGCCGTACAATACCGTTGGGCGCGCCTGATGGACCGACGGGAACTGCTAAGTAGAACATGCGCTTGCCCGTGGTCTGGCTCAGCCTGATGTCAGTCCCGCTTCCGGTGGCCAGGGCCTGCACGATTTCGGGGCGACTGCTGTGATTCTCAAGTTGAGACAGCGTTTCGTCTGGTGTCTCGCTGTCGGCCAGGACCGTTCCCTCAGGGTCGATCACTGTGACACGGGCATGGGCATGGCGGCTCACCTCTCGTGCCCTAGCCTGCAGCTCTGAAGCAGTGGCCCGCCGGTTGGGTCTTTGCAGAAGCGGTTCCAGCGAGATTGTGGCCAGGCTGGTCCCGGTCTCCAGAGTCTCGGTCAGGCGGGCGAGTTCGAGCTGTTCAATAGAACGAAGCGCGAGCCATCCCGCGACGGCCAATCCCAAGGTGACTGCGGAGAGGGTGCCGAGGGTGATTTTCCACCGGATTGGGAGGTTCATGAGGGAGCATCGAGTTCTTTGAGCTTGTAACCGAGTGACTTGATGCAAACGATCGCGTCGTTCAGCAGGGGGATCTTTTGCTTGAGTCGGCGAACATGCACGTCAACGGTGCGGGTTGTCCCGTAATAGTCGTACCCCCATACGGAGTTCAGCAGGACATCGCGGGTCATCACGCGGCCGGGGTTCCGCAGGAGATGTTCCAGCAAGCCAAATTCCTTGGCGGTGAGCGATACATCTCGTCCATTCACTTTGACCTCATGGCGCGTGAGGTCCATGGCCAGCGTGCCGTAGCCGTACCGAGCCGGCTCGTCCTCCGGTTTGCGGTCCAGTCTCCGGAACAGCGACTTGACCCGGGCGACCAGCGCTTTGGGGCTGAAGGGTTTGGTGACATAGTCGTCTGCACCCAGCTCCAAGCCGATGATCGTGTCTGATTCCTCCGCCTTGGCTGTCAGCATGATCATCGGGATCCTGACCGTTTCGCGATCGCTCCGAATCCTCTTGCACACCTCGATGCCGTCCATCTCGGGCAGCATCAGATCCAAGATGATCAAGTCAGGGTGTTCGGTCTTCACCTGCTTGAGCCCCTCAAGGCCGGTCGTGGCGGTGCAGGTTCTATAACCCTCCTTTTCCAAGTACAACTTGACTAGTTGGAGGATGTCCTTCTCGTCCTCCACGATCAGGATTTTCTTGCCGGCCTTCGTCGTCATCGTGGAGGACAGCGTAAAGCGAAGGAAGAGAGGTGTCAAGAGCACGCAGCAAGGATCTGGGGCGACCGGGCTGACCTCCGTGCTCGCGCAGCGCGCACACTAAGAAGGTGCTCGCTGGACGCGCGCAGTAGAGGTCAGTCCCGGCCACCCCGGACGATCTAAAAAATCTTGTGTCTTGACACACATGGAGGAATCAACGAGAAGAAAAGGCAGGGCTAAGGCGCCTCGGATGACGAAGGAACAGAAAGGAAGGGGCGGCTTGGCTGATCCCCTGTGCTCGCGCAACGCGCGGCCTCAGAAGGCCCTCGTTGGACGCGCGCAGTTGGGGATCAGCCAGACCACCCCCCTTAGAAGAATCTACGAAAACGAACCTTCCGTGCGCATCCCTTCCATCCGAGGCGCTCTTGAGGAAATTAGGGGAGGTAGTCTGAGTTTCTTCAGGATCGCTAACAGTTGACGTTTGGACCCTTTCTCACGTATGGTGTTAGCGGTTACGTCTAGAATTCTAGGAGAGAGCTTAGAACATGAAGATTTATCTGGCGAATCCCAGAGGGTTCTGCGCCGGAGTGGACCGGGCGATTGAAATCGTAGAGCTGTCGCTCAAGGCCTATGGCGCGCCGATCTACGTCCGCCACGAGATTGTGCACAGTCGTCACGTCGTCAACTCTCTGCGCCAGAAGGGCGCGGTCTTCGTGGAAGAACTCAACGAAGTCCCCGACGGGGCGATCGTCATTTTCAGCGCCCACGGGGTGGCCAAGGAAGTCTGGGAAGAGTCGCATCGTCGGGGCCTTAAAGTGATTGATGCCACTTGCCCGCTGGTCATCAAGGTGCATAACGAGGTGAACCGCGATCATACGCAGGGCTATGAGCTTATTCTGATCGGTCACGCCGGACACCCGGAGGTGATCGGCACGCTGGGACAGATCCCGGATAAGTTCCACTTGGTGTCCTCGGTGAGCGATGTCGAAAAGCTGCAGGTGGAGAACACCCATCATCTGTCCTATGTGACGCAGACCACCCTGAGCGTGGACGAGTGCCGGGACATTGTCGCCGCGCTGAACCGCCGATTCCCAGGGATCAAGGGACCGCACCAGGAGGACATCTGCTATGCGACGCAGAACCGCCAGAATGCGGTGAAGGAGCTGGCCAAGCTGGTGGATGTCATTCTGGTCATCGGATCGACGAACAGCTCGAACTCGAATCGCCTCCGGGAGCTGGCCGAATACTGCGGCATTCCGTCGTACCTCATTGACTCTTCGGATGACATTAACCCGGAGTGGGTCAGACAAGCGCGGGCAGTCGGCATCACAGCTGGCGCCTCTGCCCCGGAGGTCCTGGTAACGGAAGTGGTGGCCTATCTGAAACGGTTTGGAGCCAGTGAAGTCGAAGAGTTGACGGTGATTGAAGAGGATGTGGAATTTTTGTTGCCCAAGGAACTGGTCAGCGTCCAGTCACTCTCACAGCATTCAGGGTCGTAAGTCTCTTCTCAGAACCCTCCTCTTCCCGCCTGTCCGTTCGTTCCCCAATAGCTTGTAGGCGTATCCTTCAAAACCCCTGCATACAGTATTTTTCTTTGATTTTTGCAAATCGCTGTGGTACAAGGGCCGCGACTGCCTGAAGCGGTAAGGCGACTGGACGAGCATCCTCGGAGGGAATGGCATGTATCTGAAATCCTTGGAGCTGACGGGCTTTAAGTCATTTGCAGAAGCCAGGATCGCCTTCCCGAAGGGCATCACGGCGGTGGTGGGACCGAACGGCACGGGGAAGAGCAATGTGGTGGACGCCATTCTCTGGGTGCTCGGGGAACAGAGTACCAAGACCCTGCGGAGCGAGCGGATGGAGGATGTCATCTTCAATGGCACCGAAGCCCGGAAACCCCTGGGTATGGCTGAAGTCTCGCTGGTCATCGGCGGGGTCGGAGAGGAACGGCTCGCGGGACTCGAGACCTTGCCCAATCGGCTCAACGAATATGACGAGGTGATGGTCACGCGGCGACTCTATCGAAACGGCGACAGCGAATATCTCATTAACAAAACGCCCTGCCGGTTGAAGGATGTCCGGAGCCTCTTGCTTGATACCAGAGCGGGAACCAAGGGTCACACGGTCCTTGAGCAGGGCCGCATCGAGCAGATCTTGAATGCCTCTCCGCAGGATCGCCGCGAGCTCATCGAGGAGACCGCCGGCATCGTACGGTACAAGAAGCAAAAGGCCGAGGCGCTCCGCAAACTTGAAGCGACGCGTCAGAACCTGCTCAGGGTCCGGGACATCATCGTCGAGGTGCGCAGGCAACTGAACTCACTGGAACGTCAGGCCAGGCAGGCGCGCACCTATCAGAGCCTCCAGCAAGAGGCCAAGGTGCTGGAGATCCGGCTGCTCGTTCGGGACTGCCGTGCGTTGCTCGCGGGCAAGGCGATGGTCGAGTCCGACCTGGCGCAACTCGACGCGAAGGAAGCAGGCCAGGCTGCCGGGCAGGCACGACTGAATTCCGAACTTGAGGCCGTCCGGTTGAGGCTGGTGGCCGGTGATGAATCCGTCAGTCAGATCCGGGAGGAACTGGCGCGCGTGGAGCACCAGCAGGCGCAAGCCGTCACTGCTGCCGAGGTGGAGAGAGGCCGGCTGGAGCTCTATAAGCAGCAGCGTGCCCAGGCGCTGGTCGATTCGACACGTCTCGGGCGAGAACACGAACAGGTCGCGGCGGACCTTGCGGAGCTTCGGACGAAGCTTTCCCGGATCGATGCCGACATCGCCGAAGGCTCGCGAGTGCTCTCTGAACTCGAGCAGAACGAACGGGCCCTGGCCGCTCGGCGGGCCCGCTCC
>JAHWYE010000346.1 GCA_020028195.1 Nitrospirota bacterium | reverse complement strand
ACATAGGCTATCGCAGATAAGAAACGGTGATAGTGTGCATTCAAGGTCCTAGCGCAACAGTTGAGTGAAGGCATGGGCCGGGCTGTGCCAGTTGAGGACTTTTCGAGGCCGATCGTTGAACAGGACCTGCACCCGCTTGATCTCGCGTCGGGAGAGCTGATGGAAGCGCGTCCCTTTGGGGAAGAACTGACGCAACAGGCCGTTGGTGTTCTCGTTGGTGCCCCGCTCCCAGGGAGCGTGGGGGTGGGCAAAGTAGACGCGCATCTTCGTCTGCTTGGTGAAGAGGCGGTGCTCACGCATTTCTTGGCCCTGGTCGTACGTGAGCGAGCGCCGGAGTTGGGCGGGCAGCGTGCGCAGTTCGCGCGCGAAGGCCCGCCGCACGGCGCCTGCGTCCTTCGCCTTCAGCGGCACCAACAGGGTAAAGCGCGTGGTCCGCTCCACAAGGGTCCCGAGCGCCGAGGCATTGGCATGGCCGACCAACAAATCCCCCTCCCAATGCCCCGGCACCGTGCGATCGGCCACCGCCGCCGGACGTTCGTCGATGCTGATCAGGTCCTGGATGGGGCGAGACGAGAGCCGGACCTTGCGGGGCCGGCGAAACCGGTGCCGTCGACGCAGATAGTGGGTGAGCTCCCGCTTGAAGACCCCGCGGGGCAGCACATAGAGATAGGTGTAGATGGCTTCGTGCGAGATCCGCATCGCTGGGTCGTCAGGATACCGCTGCGGCAGCCCACGCGCAATCTGTTCGGGGGACCAGCGCTGCGCGAGCAGGCGGAAGACCGCCGTGCGCAAGCGGGCCTGAACTGCGAGCTTCCGGGGTTTGCGCGGTTGGTGGGCCCAGCGCTGGGCCCGTTGATGGGCCGGGACCGCCCGATACGTCTTCGGTGTGGTCTGGTGGCGCGTCAGCTCGCGCGACAGGGTGCTCGGAGCTCGCTCCATCGTCTGGGCGGTGGCTCGGAGACTAGACCCTGCTGCCAACATGCGACTCAATTCTTCACGCTCCATGAGGCTCAAGCGTCGATATCGTCCCATGTGCAACTCCTTGGTTCCTGGATTGTCCAGGATACAAGTGTTGCACTAGGACCTTGAGGCCAGACTGACACCGTTTCGGTTCTCGGATTTTAGACGGCGCAATTCGATAGCTTGCATTTGATTATTGTGTACCGTATGCTGCTGCCAGTTTAACCTGAGTCTACCCTGGCAATGGTACGCTGGTGCTGGCCCCCCGGCTCCGGCATCCAACCCAGGCAAACCCGTAACGACGGAGAGCCCGAAGGAAGGGAGGTCACGTATGGCTGAGCCCAAGAGCAAGAGTACTGTTGAGTCCGTCAAGGACGCGATCGTCGGTTCGATCCGGGGCACTGGCGAGATCGCCAGCGCGGTCGTGGACACCGTCAGCGGGACCTTGGTGCAAGCGATCAAGGGCACGGGCGCCGTGGGAACGGCCATCACGGGCATCGTGTCCGACGTCCTGCGGGGCGCCATCCAGGGGACGGCCCAAGTCGGCGGCGACGTGGGAGCCGCGGCCAAGGCGGCCCTGCTGGGTGTCTTGCGCGGCACGCAGGAGGTCGGCGTCGGAGCCACCGAGGCGATCAGCGCGAGCGCGAGTGCGGTCGTCAAAGCGACGGCGGAGGTCGGGGGCGATGTCGCAAAGGCCGCGCGGAGCGCCGTGGAGGGCGCGATTGCGGGCGCCAAGGAGTTGGGCCTCAACGCTGAGGCAGCCGCGACGGCCGCGGCGACCGGGGCCCTTAAGGGCGCTGGCGAGATCAGCACGACGGCGGTGAACCAGGTCCGCGACGTGGTGACGGGAACGATCAGTGGCGTCAAGGTGGTGGTGAAGGAGCCGTTCAAGTCGAAGAAGGGGCCAGATTGAGGTGGCCTTGAAATAACAGACATGTCGATTAAGAGGCAGTCACCTGCTGCTCGAACTCCTCCGGACTGCGGGAACGGAGCGCTTGATGCAACCGCTGCCTCGAAGAGGGGGTCACCTCAACCTGACTCTACTCTTCTGCTCAGGCCTGGCTCCAAACGGAAACACAGGATCGCTCTTGTCCTCTTGAGTCTAACAGTGCTTTGACTTAGGTGCGCCAACATGGCGGTATTTTCCTCCTGGGATCAGCGAAACGGAATTCATATCGAGCGAGGCGGCACATACCATCTTAGCGTCTAACACTACTTTAATGGTCTTATGGACACGGCATAGCCCTCTTCCGTCACTAGGGCCTCAATCCTGTCCCCAACGTTGATGGTTCCTTCCAGCCTAGTGGACTTATCTATGCGTACACGGACCTTATTGCCTGCAAAGTCCCTGATCACGTAGAACTCCCCTTCTTTCTTAAATAGATCGCCCTTCACCGCAGGACATCCAGGCCCTGGGCACTCTTTCTCAGCAGCTAATGCCGAGGGACATGTCCATACAAGTAGGGACAGAAATAAAATCATCCGTGGCCAATTCATGTTCTGCCCTCCTCAATCACTCTTTAACTCTTGGACCATTGTGCCTACTAGTTTCTCTTTCCATGCTTCCCATTTTTCGAAAGGAGGAAGCGGGGTCAAGTTTCTCAGCCATCAACGCCTCTGGGTTGCCAGGAGAAATGAAACGGTTCCTCACACCGTTTTCTTGCTCCCTTCTAATTGTTCCGGGAAGTTTAAAAAGGTTTGTCAAAGAAGTCTCAAGAAGCCCAGCTTGACTGGTTCCTGCTAAAAGCCTAGGCTACTACCACCAGCTACGTACATCGAGTGCTAATATGAAAACCCTTCTTGCCATGGCTTTATGTTGTTCCCTGTTGGGCTGTGCAA
>JAHWYE010000345.1 GCA_020028195.1 Nitrospirota bacterium | reverse complement strand
CTGACAATCGGGAACCAGTTCGCCACGATGAACAGCACGGCGGCCCCGAGCGCATACGCCAACGTTCTATCAAGGCTGTCCGGGGTGTGACGATAGAGGATCGCGCCGCAGCGCCTGCAGTAAGCCGTACCGCCGGAAGGGAGGATTGTCTCCCGCTGAAGCAGGTCGCATTCGTGACAGGCGATGAGAGGCCCGACGGACATGGGTCGTTTCCGAACGAATTAGACTCGATATCGAGCGCGAAGTTCCATCGGAGACTCCCTGGCCTTGGACGACCACCCGGTCGTGCGATCAATCACAGCGGGGAATCTCACAGGAAGGCGCAAGGGCAGCCATTCTACTGGGCGCTTCCAGGATTCTGCAAGTCCCTCGTGGACAGGCATGTCCTCGTGATTCTTATAGATAAAATCTGGTCATCAGTTGTGCTAGACTACGCCGCCGTGGATCCTGAAGCTTCGTATTCTCAGACCTCACCGATCTGTGGAGGACTTATGGACCTGTACAGCTTGCGATTTCAACTTCTTTCATTCCTGACGCTCGGTTGCCTCATTGTGGCCTCCGCGGGCTGCGCGATGAATCCCGTCAGCGGCCGGCCTGAGGTGACCCTGATCAGCGCCGAACAGGAAAAAAAGCTCGGCGCGGAGGCAGCGAAAGACGTCGAGGAACAGATGGGCCTGGTCGCAGATGAGAAATTCACTCCCTACCTCGCGACCCTTGGACAACGGCTGGCCGAGCAGTCACCGCGCCAAGATGTCACCTACCAGTTTCATGTCGTGGACATGCCGGAGCCGAATGCCTTTGCCCTCCCCGGTGGCTACGTCTACGTCAGCCGTGGGCTGCTTGCCCTGGTGAATTCGGAGGACGAACTCGCGGGCGTGGTCGGCCATGAGATCGGCCACGTGGCTGCTCGACACAGTGTGCAAAAGATTTCGAAGCAAGGTCCGTTCGCAGTGGTCTTCGGGATCGTGTCCGGGATCACAGGCCTGGTCAGCCCGCTGGTTGGGAGCATCGTGGGCGGGATCGGGGATGTGGCACAAGGCCTCGTGTTTTCGCCATACAGCCGCAGCCAGGAGACCGAAGCAGACCGCATCGGGCAGGAAATGGCCGCGAAGGCCGGGTGGGACCCCGCCGCCCTGTCCACGTTTCTCAACACCCTCGGGCGCGAGGTCACTCTGATGAGTAAAGAGCCTCGGAAGCCCAGTTTTTTTGACTCGCATCCCGCGACCCCGGATCGAGTCGAGAAGACCGCGGAACATGCGAAGAAACTCACTCGCGCGAAGCGCGAGCCCATCAGCGCCTCACACGAGATCTTTCTTGCCCGACTGGATGGGCTCGTGTTCGGACAGCGGGCCGCGAATGGAATCTTCGACGGTCACAGTTTTCTCCATCCCGATATGAACTTCTTCGTGCAGTTTCCGGAAAAATGGGAGCACGAAAACACGCCGCAGAAGATTGTCGCGGTGGCGCCCGATAAAGAGGCGGCGGTGATACTGGGAGCCGTGGCGGAGGGGGACGATCCGCTGGATGGCGCCCGCGCCCTCGAAAAGGCCACCAAGTCGTCTGACATTGTCGGGAAGACACAGACCATCACAATCGGAGATTTACGGGCTGCTCACACGCAGATCGAGGGGGACGGCAGAGGGAAGTTGGATATCACCTGGATTGCCCATGGCGGGCTGATCTACCAGGTGGTCGGCCTTGCCAAAAGCAAGCAGTTTGAGACTCTCCAAGCGGTCTTCCATGCTGTGTCGCACAGCTTCAGGCCCCTGACATCGCCCGAACGAGCCAACATCAAGGAAAAACGAGTCCGCCTGGTGAAGGCTCATCCAGGGGAAACGATCGAGGCCCTCGCGACTCGTACCAACTCTGCCTGGAAGAAGGAACAGATTGCGGTTTCCAACGGACTGGCCGTCGGGGATTCGCTGAAAGAAGGGCAACTCATCAAGGTGGCGATCGCCGAACCCTACGAATCCAAGAAGCCACGATGACAGGAGAGTGAATTCCGTGATAAGCCTGCTCCGTTCGTGTGCGCTGCTGGTTCTCCTGGTTGCGCTCATCGGCTGCGAATACGTCCGCCCCACTCTCAACGCTCCACTGAAACAGTGGGATGCGACGGCCGGCTATCGGTTCAGCAATTTGGCCCCACCCGAGGCCGACAACTCGGACAGTCTCTTTCTCGTGGCCGCCTTCTCCGGCGGTGGGACCCGTGCCTCCACGTTGGCCTTCGGGGCATTACGGGAGCTGGCACGCCAACAGATCACCTGGGAAGGCAAGAACAAGCGTCTGCTCGATGAAATCGATGCGATCTTCGCCTTGTCCGGAGGAACCTTTACCGGCACCTATTACGTGCTGTATGGCGATCAGATCTTCCATGACTTCGAATATCGCTTTTTGCGGAAGGACTGGGAGAGTGAACTCAAATCGCGGATTTTGCGGTCGCCCAGCAACTGGTTTCGTCTGTGGTCACCCTACTTCGGCCGCGCTCATATCATGGCCGAACTGTTGGATGAAGCGCTCTTCGAAGGGCACACCTATGGGGATCTCCTCAAACGCCATCAGCGTCCTTTCCTCATTATCCACGCCTCAGACATGGCCACGCTATCGCGGTTTGAATTCAACCAGGGCTTTTTCGACTTAATCTGTTCAGATCTCAGCCAGTTGCCGGTCGCCTTGGCGTCCGCTTCGTCCGCTGCGCTGCCTCTTGTGCTGAGTCCCATTACATTAATGAATTATGCGGGGCAGTGTGGCTATCAGGCGCCGGCATGGTTAGAGCAAGCAAAAAAGAAAGGCGGTCTAGCCGCTCAG
>JAHWYE010000091.1 GCA_020028195.1 Nitrospirota bacterium | reverse complement strand
ATCAACCCTCATCTCGACCGGTGGGATACATTCGTCGGCCATCTCGACCATATGGTCCGGCCGGTGCTGTACGCCACATTCCTCGTCGATCGGTCACTCTATGGAACCAGCGCAAGCGGCTACCATCTGCTGAATCTGCTGCTCCACCTCGGCTCCGGACTTCTCGTCTACCGGATTCTCACTCGTGCCGTGACGGAGGAGACCCGGCACATCCCGTTCTGGACCGCGTTGCTGTTCCTCATCCACCCGATCCAAACCGAAACCGTCACCTACATTTCCGGACGCGCGTCCGGCCTCATGGCTTTTTGGTATCTGCTGGCGCTCTTCCTGTACATCGACCGACTCGATTATCACGACAATCGCCGCGTCTCCCAGCTGTATCTCTTTGGTGCAATGACATCTTTTCTTTTGTCCCTGGCCTCGAAAGAGACGGCGATCACGTTTCCGCTGGTCCTGCTGCTCTGGGATATTCTCGTGCGCCAGCTTCGCGGAGCCTCGCTGCGCGCCACATTCATCTCATATCATCTGCCGTTCTGGCTCATCCTGCTCGTCGTCGGCCTCGCGTTCTGGAGCCACCCTCGCTATACCGCTCTCGCGCAATTCAGTTTCGGCATTCGTCCGCTCTGGGACAATCTTTTGAGTGAATTCAATGCCGTCACCTATGCGCTCATGCTGTTCTTTGTTCCCTGGAAGCAGAACTTCGATCACGATCTCCCCGTGCTCCACACGCTGTTCCAGTGGCAGCTCTTCTTGGATCTGATGGTGGTGATCGGATTGGCCATCGCCGCCCTTCTTGCGGTGCGGCGTCTCCCGCTCCTCACGTTCGGCGTGGGGTGGTTCTTCGTTCAGCTCCTCCCCACAAGTCTCATCCCGCGCAATGACCTCTTGAGCGAGCGCAATCTCTACCTCGCCTCGATCGGGCTTCTGCTCGTGGTTGTCATCCTCGGCTCGCGCCTGATCCAATGGCTCGAAATGGTCCTACGACAACCACGAGTCGTTCGCGTCAGTGCGGGAGGCACCGCCCTGGCGTTGGTCCTGGCACTCTGCCTATTCACCTACCAACGCAACGCACTCTATCGCGATCCAGTCCTCCTCTGGTCTGACACGGTCGAGAAATCGCCGCAGAAGGCGAGACCGCACAACAACCTTGGCCATGCTTACGCGCTACGGGACGACTGGGACCATGCCATCGAAGAATTCCGCATCGCGGCCAGGCTGGATCCGGACTACGCGCTCGCCCATAAAAATCTTCGCGATGCTTACCTCCACCAGGTGGGGCGGCAGTAAGAGGCTGCCTCACTCGTTCCCGACCCGCAACACCGCCTGTCCGTACCGCAGTAGTTGTGTGGCCTGTTCCCACCGATCCATGAAATTCAATCCCACGAGCAGCAACTGGTGTCCGTCCTTGAACATGCTGGCGATCAGACAACGCCCGGCCTTGCTGGTGTACCCGGTTTTTACGCCTGTCACGTCAGGATCGAGGAGCAGCTCATTGGTGCTACGGAGAGGGACCTGCCGTTTGCCGTCCACGCTGGCGATCTCCCGTATGACTGTGCGAACCATCATGGAAATGGCAGGCACTTGCAGCGCCTGTTCCGTCAACTTGGCCAAATCCGCGGCCGTCGAGTAGTGATCGGGCGCGTCGAATCCGCAGGCGTTGGCGAAATGTGTATCGCGCAGTCCCAAGGCGCGCGCCCGCTCGTTCATCATCGCGACGAACCTGTCGGCCTCGCCACCCACATGCAGGGCGACCGCCTGGCAGGCATCGTTCGCGCTCGTCACCAGCATGGCCGTAAGCAGATCGCGCAAAAGAAACTCTTCGCCGGCATGTAGTTTGAGGGATGAGCGATGCACGAGCGCACGGCGATCGACTTGCACGACCTGCTGCGGAGAGGCGGCTTCCATCGCCACCAGCGCTGTCATCACTTTCGTCAGGCTGGCCGGTGGAAGCCGACGGGTCGCATTCTTTTCCAGGAGGACACGGCCGGACTTCAGGTCGACCAGGTACAAGGCGGAGGCCTTGATCGACGGTGGGGTCGGAACTCCCTGGGAGAGCGCGTCGTGGGCACCGACTCCGCACAGTAGAGATATCAGCGCAAGGCCGAAGAGGAGCGACCACCCACGCCCAAGCGCTCTCATGGCTGCGAGCTATTGCCCAAACAACTTTTTCATCATGTCGGTCGCCTTCTGCGTATCCGACCGGTCGTCGGCAGTCGGCTCTGGCTCAGGTGTGGCCGGCGCCTCTTCCACCGGCAAGTTCGTCCCGGGCCTGCCCGTGGCGGGCTTGTTCAACCTCGGTTGAGCCGCGCCTTCCCGGTCCATCGCGCCCCCCATCATGCCCCCCCTCATCCCGCTCATATCAAGTTTCGTATACCCTTTGGGAATCTCGAACAGCTGCGGATCCTGCTTGCCGACCTTCACATTCTTGAGTTCCGTCATCATCCGATGTTTCTCGTTCCCTTCCTTGTACAGCAGATCGGTCTTGATAGAGATTCCCTCCTTCGTCCGCCAGGAGAAGCCGCCATACTTCTTCCCGTCGGTGCTGGTCGCGATGGTCTTGTACTTGGTGACCTTCACGCCGTTGAGTATCTCTTCTCCCATAACCGTCTCCTCAAAATCCCACTGCGAGACGTCTTTGGCATTGCCTTTCCCCATCGAGTGTTCCATATACATTTTCTCTGACGGCATCAGTAGCCACATCACTTTACTGTCACGCCGGAAGATCTGCACCGACCCTTCTGCGGCATCGCCGCTCCCAACCAGCGTTTCGCGGCGTTCCTTTGTCGGCGTGTAGTAGAGATGCTCCTGCGTCGTCGCCTCTTCTGTTTGAGTGACCGAGTCAGCTGAGTACTCCACTTGGGGTACGCTGCGCTGTGCCGCTCCGGCTGGCAGCACGCCGACGAGACCTGTCAGAGCAATGATCGGGACGATGCGTAGTAACATGGCAGACTCCTTCAAAAGGTTAGGCCCATTGTAATCCCCGGCGTGGCTCCGTCCGGCAACACGAACGAGAAATGAATGCGGAGTATAAATTAGGAGCCAAAGGGTATCGCGCGCCGGAGCAGAAGTAAAGTGGCAAGTGTCCGCGCGCCCCGCCTCGCTCCCAAACGGCACCTGACATCATTTGCTACCTCCCAGGAGATCATGCATTCGCTCGCCGTTCGGCGATACCGAGACGGAGCGCTTCGACATCGAGCTCGTGTTCGAGGCGGTGGAGCAGTTCGTCGCTGATCGTCCCGTTATTGCGCAGCCCGACCAGAGCTAGCCGCTCAGCCGTTAAGGTCTCATGCCGCAGTCGTCGGAAGGCGTCGGCGGCTTCGAGCGAGTATTCCGAATCAACGGCTCCGGACTTGGCGTAACTCTCCAAGCGACGACCATAGTGGAGACGGAGTCGTTCAAGCTGCTCCGGAACGAGCCAATCGTGATCCGCCAATTCATCCAGGCGGGTCAGCGCCGCCGTGGCGGCGTGCTCGCGCGCCTGTCTCTCTTCCTGTTCATTCCCCCGGTCTTCCTCGAGCCGCATGGCCCGGATCAGCGGAGTCAGCGAGAGACCTTGCAGGACGAGCGTGGCGAGAATCACAGAAAAGCTCAGGAGGATGATCTCGGCTCGAAACGGGAACGGCGCGCCGGCGGCCGTCGTCACCGGCAGAGCCAATGCGGCGGCGAGCGTGACGATCCCTCGCATGCCGGTCCATGCGACGAGGAACACATGGGACCAGGGCGGCATCGGATCGCGCGCCCGCAATGATGGGCTCACCAGCCTGGGGAGCACGGCCGCCAACGGGACCCATCCCAAGCGCACCACGATGGCCGTGACGCTCACCAGCGCGCCGGCGATCAGGAGCGAGCCGAACTGACCGGAGGGCACCGCCTCGCGAAGCGCTCCTAGCTGAAGCCCGATGAGGATGAAAATGAAGCCGTTGAGCACGAAGATGAGAAGGTCCCACACGGCACGAGCCTGAAGTCGTGTGGCCGGCGCGACAGCCCCGCTAAATTGCTGCCGAAGATACAGGCCTCCCGCGACGCAGGCGAGCACGGCTGAGGCCTGCGCCGACTCTCCCAACACCCACGCGACATACGGGCCCAGCAACGTAATTGAGACCTGGGTGAAACTATCCTCGGTGGCGCACAGCGCCCACCGGGTGAGCATGGCCACCGCGATCCCGATGGCGACGCCCACCACGGCAGCGTAGACGAACTCGAGGAGCGTCTCGCCAAGCAGGAAGGTTCCGCTGACGGCCGCGCCTACGGCTGATCGGTACAGCACCAGGGCTGTGGCATCGTTGACAAGACTCTCGCCCTCGAGGATCGTGACGAGGCGACGAGGGATGCGCAGCCGCTTCCCGATGGCCGTCGCCGACACGGCGTCCGGCGGAGAGACAATGGCACCCAAGGCGATGGCCTCCGCCCAACCGATGCCGGGCAACACGGTGTGCGCCACCACGGCCACCGCGGCCGTCGTCGCCAGCACAAGCCCGACCGCCAGCAGCGAAATCGGTCGGAGGTTCGCACGGAATTCACGTAGGGAGGTGAAGTAGGCAGCGGCCCACAGGATTGGCGGCAGGAAGACAAGAAAGACAAGATCCGGGTTGAGCGTGACCGTCGGCAGACCCGGCACCACACCGAGCACCAGCCCGCCGATGACCAGGAGAATGGGATAAGGGATGAGGATCTTGCGCGCGATCGTCGTCAGTACCAATACCACCGCGAGCAGCATGATGACGATCTCGACCTGATGAAGACCCTGCATCCAACATCCCTTCTTCGGAGCGAACTGCCGGATAGGTTAATAGCAAAGCAGAAATAGCGACAGGCTACTGTTTGAGAGGGATGGAGTCAACATCCGCGAGGAAGGCCGACCCCAGTAAGAAAACGAGACGCCGCGCGCCCTGCCGCGCTACGCCAGCGCGCCAGCGCAGCCGTTCGTTATCGAGCCCGCGACGGCTTCTGATTGTGTGATGCGCCGCAGGGATTGCACTGCGGATCTCGCACGGCATACTCAGCGATGCGACGGCGGTGGTCGAGTTGAATGACACAGCACTCTTCGAGCAGGCGCTTCAACTGCCGGCGGCCCCGTTGCACCCGGGACTTCATGCCGGACGCGGAGAGGCCCAGTCGTTTGGCGGCTGCCTGTTGCGTCAAGCCGTCCAGTTCAACAAGCGTAATCGCTTCTCTAGAGTGAGTGGATAGCTGCTCGACCATCGGACGAAGGCAGGCAGCCAGTTCCTGACGAAGCTCACCGGAGTCGGGGGACTGGCGTGTGGGAGAGGGGGATGGTGTGGGGAATGCCGCGTCCATGTCGGCGGCCAGGCCGGCCGGCACTTCGCGCTGCCGCTCCATCGCGCGGTAATGATCCGCAATCGCATGGCGCGTAATCTGGAACACCCACGACACCAATCGGCTGGGATCCTTGAGACTCTCCAGCCGTCGATGCATCCGCAGGAAGACCTCCTGCAGGAGGTCTTCGACCTCAGCGTCGTTCGCCACGCGCCGCGCGATAAACGTCCGCAGCCCACGGTGCACCTCCTGCCAGATGTCCTTCACGTCTTGCGTCATGACCGAGCTTCCGTCGAGTGTACGCATAGGGTACTGCTCGTCCACCGCAACCGCAAGCCTCTAGCTTGAGCAGCACGTCGGCACACAGCAGGCGGTCTCCTTCAGCGGTGTCGTCACGGACAATTGCTCCAGCACGGTAAAGACCTCCCAGCGATTGCCGTCTGGATCGGTGAACCACACCTTATCCTGCCTCGCGTAGCAGCAGTCGACGTTGTTCTCGACCTTGTCGAGAATGCCTTGCTCCTGAAGATGCCGTCCCCACTCGGCGACCTCGCCGGGAGAATCGACCTCGATGCCGAAGTGATTTACGTCACTGATCGTACCGGTCGAAGACACCAGGGAGAAGTTCAACGCCGGTGTGGCCAGGTCGAACTTTGCGTAGTCCGCCGCCTGCTTCTGGGGATGCACGCCAAAGACTTTCCTATAAAACTCCACGCTGGCGGGCACATCACGCACGTTGAGAGAAATGTGGGGTCTCATGGGGTTTCTCCTTTATTGAGTTAGGAAGGCCCTGTGCCTCCCTTTACTCATATAGACGGTGGACTCCTCAAAAGGACGCAACGGTCCCAAACCCTTGGATATAAAGCCCCGCGCCCCAACCCGCCCCGCCCACGAAATCGTGCTTGACCGGTACTGCAAAGCACGGTACAGGAAGGACCACAAACAGGAGGTACCCATGCCACCCAAGAAGAAGCCTCAACGGAAACGGCTAAGACGTCATACCATTCATCAGAGAAAGAGAGGAGAGTCTGCTACAAGCCGGGAGTCCCTGCTCGGCCACCGACTCAACGACGTGATCGAGCAGATTGACATCATCGTGCCGGAGGTGACCGCCAGGGTTGCGGCACTGGAACACCTCCTGATCGAGAAGCGGCTCTGTACACGAGAGGATCTGGTCCGCGCGCGCGAGTTCGTGAGTATTCTGGAGAGCTAGTTGATCACCGGGTGTGCCAGACCGCGTGCGGTCAACCCAAAGTCTTCCCGTGCGTTCTTCCTAACAGGAGGAGAGGGACCTATTCAACGTCACGATCACATGGTAGCATGTAAGTACGCTCTAACTAGGAGGGGGACTCATGGTACGTCTCACGACGACTCTGATGGAATCCTCTCAGGAAAGACGATCGCGATGGGAAATCCTGCTGGCATGGGGATTGGGCGCAGGGCTTCTACTCTCCGCATTCCCGGCACTGGCGACCGACGCGCAGGTGCCATGGGAATGTTCAAGGTATAGCGGAGAGGCTCAGGCGCGCTGCGTCCAGACCTTGATGGAACTCCAGCGCGAGAAGATTGCGA
>JAHWYE010000344.1 GCA_020028195.1 Nitrospirota bacterium | reverse complement strand
GATTGAAGCCCCGACGCTCTGCCGATACCGCAATCAGCCGATGAGGCCAGGGGCGGCCATCCCGAATTTCGTTCGGTTGGGAACTACGATGTTGAGACCTGCAAAGGCGCTGCTCGACTCCGTCAGGCGCCCCCTCACCTGTGTGTTGAACGGCTGCTTTTCAGACACCCATCTGTCCGAGTAAGCGAGGAGGTTGCCCCCCTCGCTCCTCACTGACCCCACCGTGCGGGACTACCGCAGTGGGTTCGTCAGGCACGACTCACCAGACTTTCCAGGCGTGGGTGATGCGCGGGCGCAACAAGGGATAGCGCGCGAGGATACGATTGAAGCGCGGCCAAGGGAGGCACCTTCCGCGCGTCCTGCGAGCCAGCCACCGACGCCAGATACGGCGGACCGTGTGGACGAACTTCTCCAGACTACGATAGTTCGTCGGACGACCGTAGTACTGGTAGTGGCCCCGCAGTTTCGCGTTGAGCATCTGCTGCTGGTAGTCCAACGGCGTGTGCAGATGTTCTCGACACCACGCGGCAATAGCGACGAGCCCGCGCCGCAGGCGTTTCTTCATCGTGCTCACATGCATCGCGAATTTGCCAGCCCGGCTCGTGGAACACCGGTGCGTGAAACCCAGGAAGTCGAACGTGGCGGTCTTGGTCTTCGTCCGTTTCGCCTGATAGTAGGCACTGCGCCCGAATTTCACCAAGCGGGTCTTCTCCGGGTGAAGCGTCAGACCGTACTTCGCAAACCTCTTCGGCAGCACCTCGAGTACTCGCTCCGCATCCTCTTTGAACTGGAAGCACAGCAGCCCATCATCGGCATAGCGGATCGCGAACGCCTCCCCTCTCAAGCGCGGCTTGACCTCTTCCTCGAACCACACGTCCAGCACATGGTGCAGGTAGAGGTTGGCCAGCAGCGGGCTGATAATCTGCCCTTGACCGGTCCCCGTCTCGCTCGTAAGGAGTCGTCCGTCGTCCACCACCCCAATGTTGATCCACTTGCCGATCAGCCCAAGGATGCTTGTGTCGCTTACCCTCCGCTCGACCATCTCCATGAGTTGCTTCCGGACAATCGAATCGAAGTAGGACCTGATATCCAGCTCAAGAACATACTCCGTCGGCCCGAGGCAAATTACCCGGCCTACTTCGTCCAGCGCGTCGTGTGCACTTCGTCCCGGTCGGAATCCGTAGGAGCAGTCGAGAAAGTCTTGCTCGAAGATCGCATTGAGCAGTTCCACCGTGGCCCGCTGCACAATCTTGTCTTCAAGGGAGGGGATCGAGATCGGTCTCTTTCGCCCATCCTCCTTGTCGATATAGATCCGCCGCAGCGGCTGCGCGCGGTAGGTCTTGCTCTTCAGCTTCTCGTGCAACTTGCAGAGATTCTCGACGAGGTGCTCCTCATAATCCGCATACGTGACTCCGTCCACGCCGGCGGCGGCGTTCTTGCGCAGGTTATCGAATGCGCCCCATAACGCTTCTGTCGTCAGAAAGTGAGCGATCGAGTGAAACTTGCGTCCTGCATCTTGCCTGGCCAACTCAGCTATTCGACTCAGCTCCATTTGACATGCCTTCCCGAGTTCAGAGTCTCGTGCATGTAGCACTGTGCCGATACATCGACCTGTTCATCCCTTCCCTCCAGTGGATATCGTGGCCGCCCCTTGCGGGAGCCCTGCGGTTCTCCACCTTCATCGGTAGTATGGAATCGTAAGACTGCTCGCCTGCCCGTGCCTGCGCCTCCGGTTTCCCTTGGCAGCAGGAGACTCCGTTTGAGGGTCGTTCGCTTCTCTCGGGGGCAGCCCTCTCCCCCCGGAGACCAGGTGTCTTTGGCTTGGGCGCCACCAGGTGCCCAGATAACGGAGAAGCAGGGAGCTCTCCTGGGTTCACGGGAAATCCCTTTATAAGCATGCCCCGGGCTAGCGACTCCGGCGATCCCGGCCACACCTCGCAAAACGGTGTACCGGATACTGCCTTCCGCCTGCAGAACGGCGTCGGCATCACGATCAGACCAATTTCGGAGCTCATCCCTCACGGCCTACTTACTCGCTGTGTACGCTTCGCACCCGCCAGTCACCCGGCGAATGGCAACACTCGCTACCGGCCCGCCCGCTACGGCTTTGACCGGGCTGGACTTCCACCAGCTGGACTTCATCAAAAGGTTTCCCTAGCTCATCCTAGTTCCCCCTCTTCCGCGCTTATCCCAGCGCGATCTGCACATGGCCGCAATTTGCCATTGGCGAGCGGCAAGTCACGGTCAGCGGGCGGCTGCGGCTTCACAGATCATCGAAGGGGTTGGGGACCCGCGAAGCTGGGGGCGGAACATCGACCGCCTGTCGGCCGCGCGGAGTAAGCCCGAAGTCCGCCAGGAGGCGATGCGCTTGGCTTCTGGACGTTTCTAGCAGCTTGGCCGCTGGATGCGTCTTTTGGTTTCCGTCCGCGCCGGGAATCGTTAGCCCCTCGCGGCGTAGCACCGCGCGCAACTCGCGTTCGGTGGAGAGGCATTCACACAGCAATTCAAAGGCGCGCAGATCGCAGGCGCATGCGGTGCCCAGCTCGACCAGCGCTGGCATGAGTTGCAACCATTCTTGCCGTGCATAGTCGCTGAGCGACTGCGGCGGGTCCCATGCCTGCGTCAGCCGCTCGCGTGCGCTCGGCTTAGGAGTGCGATCGGCACGGAGAAGTGGCCTCACGAATTTGAACAGCGCTATAAGTGGAAACTCCGGGTATAAAGCCGGACCGAGAGCGGTCTGACAAGAAGGAGTTTCTGATGGTGAAGAAGAAAGCATCGGCGCGGCGCACGCGGCGCGCGCACAATCCGGCGT
>JAHWYE010000090.1 GCA_020028195.1 Nitrospirota bacterium | reverse complement strand
TTCGCGTCGCGCGACCCGTTGAGCCTGGCCTGCACGACCAGCGAATGGCCCACGCGGAAGACCGGCACAGTGATGTCCGCGGGCGTCTCCGTCGCCGCATCGGCAGCCACGGCCTCAGCCTGCTCGCGGGGACCCACTGGTGACGGCGAAGTCTGAACAGAAGATATAGGTGCCGAAGGGCTCCCCTGGTGGACGACCGTGCACTGGCCCGCCTGCGGCGGGCTGTCGGTGAAAATGCTTCTGCCCGAGGAATCCACACACTGGTACATGATCGCCCAGACCGGTTGGGCAGCAGGGAACACCCCTGGCCCAAGGAAGAGCATCAGAAATACCACTCGGCACTTGAAACTCAGCTCAAGAAATCGAATGCTCACCAGCAAGGCAATCACCCTCACAGCACGAATTTCATCCCGACTGCGTAAAGCCCGTCCCACCCGAAGGGCAAGTGCCGAACCCAACGCACTTCGACCAGCGTCGGCGTCCTGGCCCAGGGCACCGGCATAGGCATGTGCAGTCGCAGCACCTCATGCACCTGCGGAGCATGCTCGATCAAGAGGCACAGGCCACCGTTGCCGACGTTGACCGTGAGGCCGGCGCCTTCTTCGCCATGACTGACCGCCTCCTGATCAAGCTGATCAAGCGGCGCACTGGATTCGTAACGCACCAGCCGCATGAGCGGGAACCGGTCCCCTCGTTGTTGCTCCCCGGTGACCTCGCTCCAGTCGGTCCACTTGTTGTGCAGAGGAAACATGAACAGCTTCTACCGCGAGCCTCTGTTCAAGTTCTCCATGTGATGGGTTGCTCTTTTTCTGTCTTCAGGCTCTCTGTACGGCACAGGTCTGTCACCATCATGTGGTGATACGAGTGATGAATCCAGGATGCTTTTACGCCGGAACCAAGAGCGCAACAACCCCCTCAAACGAGGGCCCCCCTCGAACGAGGGGGGTTGACTTCTTGAAATGGAAATCGCTAGGCTCCAGCCCCAGTATTCCTGAAGCCGTCGCATCGTGGATTCCCCTTCAAGCTGGGCTCGGTTCTAAGAAAATTGAGGGCTAAGGGATTGCAGTGACTGGGTATTGGGGTTATACTCCCGTGCCGATGCAAGCGGCCTTTTCCCCGGGGAACCATCAGTTTAATCAACCGGTTCACTCTCGCGAAAGGAGGAGATGATGTCATTGGGCAGAATTTTGGTGGTAGATGATGAGGCGAATGTCAGAAAGACGGTGAACTTGGCATTGACCAAGGCCGGCTATGATGTCGTGGAGGCCGAAGACGGAGAAAAGGGCATTCAAGCGATTCGATCAGGGGATAATCCTCTGCTGGTGGACACCATTATCTGCGACATTTATATGCCGAAGATCAACGGAGTAGAGGCGATCGCCTATTTTCGATCTCAATTCCCCTCGGTCCCTGTGATCGTGATGACCGGGCAACCCGACGTCCATAACGCCAGCACGTTGTTCAAGCAGGGGGTCGTGGATTATTTGGTCAAGCCGGTTGAGGCGGATAAGCTCGTGGCTGTGGTCAAGAAGGCCACGAAGGAGCACGTCCTCTTCAAGGACCAATTCAAAACCTGACAGGACGGCTCCCTCATCGAGCAGAATGGCTTTGCATCTCATTCTGTTGCTCCACACACGATTCACGAGGAAAACCTAACCTGTGTACGTTGGGGTTGAGGTAAGCATGTGATGGCCCCACGCCCTTCACCTGGCTCGGTACCACATCCGGATCGCCGAACGACGCCTCGCAGAGAACAAGATCGCTTGTTCGCCCGTCGAGAGCGGGAGTTAGAAGCTGCGCGTCGTATTTCGCAGGCGCTGTCTCAGCACGTGCAGCTCGACGAATTGGTCGAAACGGCGCTGCACACAGCCCTGGAGGTGCTGGACGCCGAGAACGGCTCACTCCTCTTAGCCGATCCGGACACCGACCAATTAGTATTCCAGCACTCGACCGGAGAGAAGCCGGTCCCGAAGGGTTCGGCCTTCCCCTGGCACGAAGGATTCGCAGGCGCTGTCTTCAAATCAGGGGAGCCGACGGTAGTCAAGGACGCCAGGCAGGATAAACGGCATTATGGCAAGATTGATGAACTCATTGGCTCCACCACTCGCGATATGATCGTGTTCCCGTTGAAGCAGTGGGAAGGGGAGCCGATCGGTGTCATTGAAGTCATGAACAAGCGCCATGGCACACTCGACGACGAGGATGTCGCGTTGCTGACCATCATCTCTGCCCTCACAGCGGCGGCAATCGAGCAAGCCAGGTTATTCGAAAACGCAAAGCTGGCCGAGGTGGCGCGTTTGATGGGGAATATCAGCCACGACGTCAAAAACTTGCTGATGCCTATTGTCTGTGGCGCCGGGCTGCTGCAGAATGAAATTAATGAATTGCTAGGTCGGCTGCCCGATATCGAACTGGCGAGGGCGCAGGAAAGCCGGAAGATGTGCAATGAAGTCATTGAGATGTTGATAGACGACGCCAGGCGCATTTCGGATCGAGTCAAGGAAATTGCCGACTGCGTGAAAGGCCTGAGTTCGCCGCCTGAGTTCGCGCCGTGCCTTGTCGCCGACGTGGTGGAAAGCGTCTTCAAGACCTTGAGCTTGTTGGCTCAGGAAAAGGGCATCTCGCTGAGCACGAAAGGCCTGGACGCCTTGCCTCCAATCCAGGCCGACGAGCGGCGCCTGTACAACGCGTTCTATAATTTGGTCAATAACGCCATCCCAGAGGTCGCGGCGGGGGGGGCGATCACCGTGTACGGTCGGGAGGAACCTGCTGCGGGGGTCATCCTCGTCTCAGTGGCAGACACCGGTCGGGGGATGCCGCCGGAGGTGCGCGAACGACTCTTCACGTCACGGGCAGTCAGCAGCAAGCCAGGCGGCACCGGCCTGGGAACCAAAATCGTCAAGGATGTGGTGCATGCGCACGGTGGCCAGATCTCCGTGGAAAGCGAGGTCGGTGTGGGCACCACCGTGCATATTCGGCTCCTCCTGCAACCTCCGACCCCGTCTCATTCTTTTGTGCGGTAGGCTTCAGCCGACGCTTCTCTTCACAGCAGCAGCCGACGTTCCCCTCAGGCAGACTGGCAGCGAAATTGGTCACCGGCCTTGTGCCGGGCAGGCACGGGATCCTGTGCGGGCGACGCCGCGGCTGCAAAGATAACCCGGGACAGCAGCCCCGTGCGGGTGGTGGTGTGCGTCTTCTTCATGATGTGTTTGAGGTGCTCTTTGACCGTGTGCTCGCTGACCTCCATCAAACATCCAATCTCCTTGTTGGTCAACCCCTGTATGAGGTAAATGATGATCGTCTGCTCACGGTCCGTGAGATGATACCGTTCCTGGACACGCGTCTGCGCGAAATCTGACTGAATACTCAGCGGCTCCATCAAAATGAGAAGCCGGGCCTCTCGGGTGGACGTGGAGTGCGGGATCCCGAAGCCGTGCAGCAGCATGGGGCATAGCGGTGCCCCGGTGACATGGGTGCGATGGAGCTGCTCCAAGTCTTTGGGCGAGGAGCGGGTCCTCAGCGCGGATGCCAACCTCTCACAGAAAACCATGAGCTCAGCAGGAAGCACGCCTTTCACCGGGCGCTCGGTGCGTGCCATGTGCAGGCGTTGAGTCAACTCCCGCGCTTCCCCATTCATATACAGCAACTGCAGTGAGGCGGTGAAGACGAGCACTCCAGGGCTCGTTCGTTCCTGCGCCATCACTTCCGCGAGCATGAACGCTTCGGCAAGAGTGTGCCCATCAGCGAGCTTCATAAGCACCGTCCTTCCGTGCAATAGATTGTGAAAGGTAGAGAGAGTTCAGAGAGAGGAGTCATACGCAGAAACCGAAATAAGAAAAATCGGCCACGAGCCTACTGTCTTTCACTTCAGGAGTCAACCCCCCTCGATCGAGGCGTCCCCTCGTTTGGGGGAATTGCGGAGCTGCGAGACTGCGAGTAAAGCTGCGCAACACACGGAGGCGTGCAATGGGCGCAGAAGAAGCACAAAGGTACAGAAAATTGCGGCTACTGCGTCCTCGGGTATGACAAGGCCCCGGATGCCCTCGATGTGATGATTCATGATACAGCCCCTTAGGCGGACGAGCCAGTCCGCAGCCTCAACCCCACTGTCAACGGCAGGTATTAGACTATGACCTCAGAGGGTGCTTTCACCCTCCGAAACCCTCTGACCACTCCACTATGGTGATGGCTGTTGCGGGGGGCGGTTGGCCGCGCGCCATTCCTCTTCGGTGAGCAGGCCTTTTTTGATCAGCAACTGGATGAGCCTGTTGAGAGGCTGATTGAGATTGGCAGCAGGTGCGGGTGCCTCCGCAGGTTTGGGAGGTGGCGGGGCACGGCGTAGCCCCAGGACCCGGAACGACGGAGTGAAGACGATGAAATAGTCACGGTTGCGGAGTCGCACCGTGACAGGCTGGCTCTGGCTGTAGGGAGCGAGGTCGGGGTTCTGATCCACGGGAATTCTGAAATAAGGCTTGCCATCGGGGGTTTCCCCGTCATTGCCCAGCACTTCCATCCGTTTCAGGATGGATTCATGCGACAGGGGTTCGTTGTCTTCGCCGGCCAGGTTTGTGATCTTGTCCAGGACAAGGACCAGTGAATCGGCCACCAACGGGTCAGACGACTCATTCTTTATGCTCACATCGTAGCGGAACTCGTTGGCGAAATTATCGCGCCCCTTGAGCGTGACGACCGCTCTGGCCTTGCCGGCGAGGTCGGTAAGCTGCTCGATCGGCACCGCGGCCAGGAGGCCAGATGGAGTGGTCAGGTACGAGAGGGCGAGCGTAAGCGCGATGCCAAGGCGTGGTGAAGCTACACTGGGTCGCATAGAGCCCTCGACGTCTTCAAGAGCATCATTATAGATCGGCCGGCACAAAAAAGAAACGGCCGGGCCACTTGGCTTGACACGCCGTTTCGCCTGACGCTATCCTCCCGTCACTAACCTCTTGGAAACAGGTGAAAGCCGCTTCACCAACAGCCAGAGACCGTCGGCTGAATTCTCATCACAGGCGTGCGGTGAAGACTGAGCCCAATTCAGCGCCCCTTTTGGTGCCACGAACGTTCGCGTTGGCGCTGCTGCAGCTGTACGATTACCCCGACCCGCGCCGCTCCGGACGGCTGATCCGTGGCTATGATCGGGCGCACGCGCTGCGAACGGCGCGCATGTGCGCGACGGTGGCGGCGCGCCTGGGTCACCAGCCTGATCGGCTTATCCCCTATCACATCGCTTGCCTGCTCCATGATCTTGGCCGGTCCGGGCTGGACCGGCGCCTGTTCGGCAGGATCTGGTCCTGGGCCAAGCAACGCGGGATCCCCACCAGGCCCCGCGAATGGCGGGCAGCCCACCCGGACACTCCGTATGGCCGCGAGACAGAAGCTTTTCTTGCTCTCTACCAGGATGAACTCGAGGCAGCCGGAATACGAATGGATGACTGGGCCAAAGAACAAGTGGAGATGCGTCTGGGATACGCCCGCCGGTTGGCGAGACGGTTACGCGTTGTCAAACCGAGCCTCAAACGATTGGGTGTGCGTTGGTCGCCGTGGATGGGCCTCGTCATGCTCTACTATTATTATCCGGAAAAATTGAACGGCGTATCGCGGTGGGTCCGCCAACTGGCTGAAGTGTTGGTAGCCTGCGAGCAGTTCGAGGCCTACAGCAATCGTCGGCGCGGGCGGGACTATTACGTTCGCACTCAAGAGACGCTCGGAGAGGCCTTTGCCTATCTGGAGAAACTCCAGGTAGAGGGGATTCTCAGCGAGACGGTCGTGAACGCGCTTCGCGCACTGGCCGCGGAAGGGGCGTTCGATTCTCTTCTGGGGGAAGCGCGTGGCGTTGCCCTTACCAGCCGCGAGTTGCGCTTTCTCAGAGGCCTGGCGCCGGGAGTCGCTTCATGACGGTTGCAAGCGTCCCGCTTCGGCTCAACATGAAGGGGAATACCCAGGTTGAAAACGTCACGACAGCGGTGCAACGAGCACTGGCCGGCACGGGGCTGAAGGCCGGCCTCGTCACAGTGTTCATCAAGCACACAACCGCGTCCGTCATGATCATTGAGGATGAGCCCGGCATTCGGGCGGATACGAAGGCTGTCTGGGACCGGTTGGTGCCTGCCGACCCTGCCTGGCAACACAATACCCGCAACGCGGGTGAGGACAACGCGCACAGCCATCTGCGTGGTCAGCTCCAGGGGCAATCGGTGACGATCCCCTTCAACGACGGCGCGCTCGTGCTAGGCACCTGGCAGCAGATTGTCATCGTGGATTTCGATACGCGCGCGCGTTCGCGCGACCTCGTCGTGCAGGTGATCGGCGAGTAGACTCTGGCCCCGAGACTTGTCACTCTCTTTCCATTCGCCTACGAAGGCATCTCCCTCTGCCCCCTGGTACCGATCAAAATCCACTTTGAGCTACTTTTCGGCTGTCTCTCGCACTACTCTTTCCTCACCGCCCCCCTTCGACCTGTACTGAATGGTGGACGTTATCCTTTGCGAATAAGCAGACAGCTCCTCGGCACTGGGTTGCGTGGGATGTGGGCGACATCCTGTTGTGATGGGAGCCGCACCGGGCTGCGATGGGGCCGCGTGGAGGCGGACGGGCGTCGGCGCGCGGCCTGCGTCGCAGGGGTGCGCAGGGGCGCTAGGGGCTCAGGATCACGCGGAAGATCGAGTCGCCGCTGGAGACATAGATAAAGCCATCCGGGCCTTGGATCAGGTCCAGGAGGAATCCCTCCCCGCCCGTGTAGGCGAGGCTCAGCGTCCCCAACTGCGTGAGCGTCGCCCCAGACAAAACAATACGGCGAATCTGGCCTACGTTGAAGTCGGCAAACAACAGGTTGTCGTGATACTGCACCGGGTAGGCCGAGTTCGCCCCCACCGCG
>JAHWYE010000089.1 GCA_020028195.1 Nitrospirota bacterium | reverse complement strand
ATGGATAAGACAATCAGACGGGGCGACAAGCGCCAAGGACCCAAGATACAACTCCTCTATTATTTCTGATCCATATGCGGGCGTACTGTAGCATGCCAAGAGGGTGCTGCGAAAGGGAAGCCGCTCGGGGGCCTCAGTGTTGCTCGTTGGGCGGAAGTTGCGCGGGCGGTTTGTAGAAGCGGATCAGGGTCCGGATATAGGCCAGGACATCGCGTCGCTGTTCGTCGGTCAACAGGTCTTTCCACGCTGGCATCGCGGTGCGCGGCTTCCCGTTGGCAATGACGGCCAAGAGGTCTGCATCGGATTTCACTGACGTTCCGGCGGAAACCAGGCTCCCCGGCCTTGGTGACAGGAACGGCGCCTCTGGTCCATCGCCTCGACCCTGCGGCCCGTGACACACGGCGCATCGCTGTTCGTATATCAATTTTCCAGCCTCGGGGACACCTGAAGTGGCGCCGACCGCCATCGCGGTCAGGGGCACTCCCATACACCATGTGAGAAGGAGAAGCTGAGGGAGAGCCTTCAGCACGCGCATGGTTACTGGACGACGATCGTGGCTCGCATCTCGTGTCCAGGCATGTCGCACAAGAAGGGGTACACGCCGGTACGTTCAGGAACGAAGAGAATCTCCGCACGGCCCTCAGACGGAATGATTACGCGCTTGAAACCTTCCTGGCCGAATTCCGGCGCGCCATTCCCGCTGATGTTGAGGCTCACGCCCACAAACAGGTCGATCGGCACAAACGCGTGCAGCTCCGCATCCTGATTCTGGAACACCAATCTGGTCTTCTGTCCGGCATGGAGGGTCACAGTGGATGGTTCGAACTTTCTGGCGCGGATCTTTACCAAAACCTGTTCCTCCTGATCAGTATTGGATGGGGCGAGTGTCGGGACGGGCGGGGCAGCTGCGGCCGCACTGATCAGGCAGGCGAGCAGGACCACTGGCACCGCCCCCCATGCTTTCCACACACCCTCAGATCGATCTTGCATTGGGACCTCCGCGAGTCTTCACTATTCTACCGCATGCAGGGAGCTCATGCCACTGACTCGGATGAACAGCGAGACAGCCTGATTCCGAGAGACCGGCGGACAGAAACACAATCGGATCGGTCAATGACTGCGGATGGCTCTGAGGATTTCCCGGCGAAGCCGGGCCTTAGCTGCGGGAGAGAGCGAGGGGACGTCGGCGCACCGGCAGAGACTGATCGTCTGCCTCAACGAGGTGACAAAGACCTCACAGTTGGGACAGGCTCCCATGTGCTTGCGGATCTCCTTACAGATTGAGACTGATAGTTCATCGTCCAGATAAGCCGACAGGCGCCGGAGCACCTTAATGCACTGAGCCTTGGAATGTCCGTGATGGGAGTGAGCGGATGTCATTCGAGTCGACATGGTACGAGGAGTCCCGTGCATTTAATCACCAACGGCTCAAACAATCAACCCTGTTGTATCGCCTTGGAGGGGCGGCTCGGTTCTCCAATGCCCCGCGCGCTGAGTTCCCGTCGTACGAACAATCGGGCTCGATGCAGGCGGGACTTCACCGCGCGTTCGTTGAGTCCCATGATGGTGCCGACTTCCTTGGCGGTCAGCCCTTCCATATCGCGTAACACCAGCACGACCCGATACTTATTGGGCAACTTTTGAATGGCCTGGTGGAGGGCGCGCTTCAGCTCCTTGTTCTCCAGTGCCTCCTCCGGCGAGAGCCCATCGGTCGGAAGTTGCAGTCTGAACTCGCCTTCGGATGTCGGAATGAACTCATCCAAGGACAGTTCCCGCGCTGGTTCGCCCTTTCGTTTGCGCCGCAGGCGCAGACAGGCCCGCGCGGCGATCCGATAGAGCCAGGTCGAGACCTGCGCGTCGCCCCTGAACCCTTCGAGCCCCCGATAGGCGTTGAGAAAGGTGTCCTGGACGAGGTCCTGGGCATCCTCCACTTGGCCGCAGAGTCGCTGTGCGAAACGGTAAATACGGTCCACGTGGTCCCGGTAGAGCCGATCGAATACAACCGCGCCATCCCCTTCGGCTGGCACACTCCGAGCGCTAGGCTGGCGACTGCGTCTGCGATTCTTCATAGAGTGGGGAGGGAGTGTACGGGGGCTCGCAGACCCTGTCAAGGCGCTAGGTCAAGAAGGATTCAGGCGAAGAGTCTCATTATTTCTGTCTGACCAGAATGCGGATGGGGGAGCCAGAGAACGGGTACTGTTCGCGCAGACGGTTCTCTAGGAACCGGAGGTAGGTCTTACCGACATCTTGGGGATGGCCGACGAAGAGCGCGAAGACGGGAGGCCTTGTGGCGACCTGGGTCATGAACACCGATTTTACCGCTTTGCTGGGCTTGCCTCTGCGAACCGGAAGCGGGTTCTCGGCGATGACCTCCTGCAGGAACTTGTTGAGCAGTCCTGTCGGCACGCGCGTGGTGAAGGCGGTGACCACTTGGTCAACCAGTGGGAAGACCTCGCTGATGGAATCAGGTTTGAGGGCCGATCCGAACAGGACCGGCGCCCAGGGCAGGAACGGCAGGCGCCGCCGGAGGTCCAGTTCGTACTGTCGGCGAGCAGTCCCGTTGCCCTGCTGGAGGTCCCATTTATTCACGAGCAAGAGACAGGCCCGGCCCTGCTTCAGGGCGAGGCCGGCGATTTTGGTGTCCTGCTCGGTGATGCCTTCCACTGCGTCCAGAAGCAGCAGGGCGACATCGGATCGCCCCATCGCGCGCATCGCCCGAGCTACGCTATAGCCTTCGATCCCCCGCTCGATGCGCCCACGTCGTCGGATGCCGGCCGTATCGGTGAAGATGTAGGACCGGCCTCGAAAGCTAACCATCGAATCAATGGCATCCCGTGTGGTGCCCGGGAGATCGTTAACCACCAACCGGTCCTGCCCGAGGAGCGTGTTGACCAGCGTAGACTTGCCCACGTTGGGCCGGCCGACGACAGCGATGCGTGGGGGGGATTCCGTTGGTTCCGTTCCGTCGCCGGACTTCGGCAACAAGGGAAGGAAGGCTTCTAAGAGCTCATCCACTCCCGTGCCGTGCTCGGCCGAGAGAGGGTACAACGTTTCTTGGCCGAGGCGATAGAAGTCCGCCAGCAGCCCCTCCGACTTGGGTGTATCAATCTTATTGATCGCGAAATAGACCGGTTTGGTGACTCCGCGTAACAGGCTGACGATCTCCTCGTCGGTGGGACTCAGGCCTTCTCGGCCGTCCATCAGGAGGATCAGAATATCGGCTTCGGCGATTGCGATCTGCGACTGTCGTCGAATGAGGGATAGCATGCCCTCGGTGGCGGAAGGATCAAGGCCGCCCGTGTCTACCAGTCGAAAGGGACGGCCCTGGTAGACGCTGTCGGCATAGTTGCGGTCCCTCGTGACCCCCGGCACATCGTCCACGATGGCGGTCCGGGCTCCCAACACGCGGTTGAACAGTGTGGACTTGCCGACGTTGGGCCGCCCAATGATGGCAATGAGTGGTGCTGACATGTCGCCGTTCGCTCCCGCGCCTCTCGCGGCACCCCATCCACGGCGCTCCGAAGTGGAAGCCTTCGGGTATTCCCGTCGCCACGGTCTGGCGACCGTGGTGCGGTGGTCAGTACCCGCTTTCCTTCTTCAGACGCCGGGCGGGACCCCGCCGCTTCGGCAACGTGCGCGCTAGGCGACACGTCACCGTCAGGATGGTGTGGAGGACTAAGAAGGTGTGGGCAAATAGTGCCCACACGTGCAGGCAACCTAACACAGGGGTGCCGCGAAGACAAGAAACCTGAAGCAGTAAGTCTGCCCCTTCGTTATAATGACCATTGACGGATAATTGTGAGCCAATGCCTCTTCGCCAGGAGACGATAGGATGACGGCTGGCAACCAAGGAATCGGCTTCGACTGGGACTGCGTGGATGACGTGTTGTTGGATGTGGACGGCACCCTCCTGGACCGGCACTTCGACAATTTCTTCTTTGAGGAGGAGTTGCCCAGGCGGTACGCAGCCAAACACGGCCTGATGGTGGAAGAAGCGCGGGAGCGGTTACTGGCGATGTATCGCGCCGTCGAAGGAGAGCTGGACTGGACGGACCTGCACTACTGGACCAGAGTCCTGGACATTGACGTGGTGGCGCTGACGAAAGAGCTCGATCATCTGATCGCCTTCCACCCAGACTCGGTGGAGTTTCTGCGGCACCTGCGCGCCCAGAGTAAGCGCATCTATCTGCTCACGAGCGCCCATGCCGCCGGTGTAGAGATCAAAGTGGCCAAGACGGGGGTCGATCGGTACGTGGACCGCATCGTCAACGCCTTCCAGGTGGGCTACCTGAAAATGCGCCCTGAGTTCTGGCCAACCTGTCAGCGGCTGATCGGGTTCGACCCGTCGCGGTCACTCTATATAGATGATGACGAAGCCTGCCTGGCAGCCGCGCAGCACTATGGGATCGGATACCTCTACCATCGTTCGAAGTCCAGTTCGCGCCAGCCTCCTCAGCCTTCCTCGCGTTATGAGTCCATCGAGAGTTTTCACGCTCTGATGGGCAACACTACTGTGGGGTAGCGATACCTCTGTACATCTCGCCGGCGATGCGCGGGATGCCTGGCGTCTGAAACCGATCCAGGCGATCCAGCCTGAGACCAGCCTGGCGGATCAGCGCGTCAATCGGTCGATTGAGGTTGCAGCCGCAGGCGATGATGCGCGGAATCGGATTCAGCCAGTTCTGCCATTTCGCAACCTTTTCGTCGTCGCTCCGCCCGTGTTCCAGGAACACAAATGTCCCGCCGGGCTTCAGCACTCGCCGCACTTCACGGAGAGCGGCGATGGCGTCCGGGATCGTGCAGAGGGTGAAGGTACTCACGGCGCAGTCGAAGC
Organism: Nitrospirota bacterium; assembly: GCA_020028195.1. Classification (GTDB taxonomy): domain Bacteria; phylum Nitrospirota; class Nitrospiria; order Nitrospirales; family Nitrospiraceae; genus NS-7. Next base: position 2,090 of record JAHWYE010000089.1, on the reverse strand, counting down.
GTCCGTCTTCAAACGGCAGCTTCTCGGCGTTGAGGTGCAGGAGTTCGACGGGGAAGGAGAGTTCAGCGCTCCGTTGGGCCACAGTCTTTTGAAGGAGGATCGCCGGGTCGACCGCTGTCAACCAGGTGACTGTCTTGGGGTAGTGCGGCAGGTTCAGGCCGGTCCCGAATCCGATCTCCAGGACGATTCCCTGCACAGAAGCCAGAGCCTGTTCCCGCTGCTCCTGGGACTTGCGTGTTCCCATGCACAACTCCATCAGGCGTGGGAACACGTGATCGGCGTAGAAGCCCATTTCGCGCGCTGCAGTATAGCAAACTCTGATCGAAGCCGCTTGTGGCAATCTTGTGGCCCTGCGCGGTCTATGTTAGATTCGTCTCGCGTCTAAAGTCGAAAAGTCTCAAAGTCATAAAGTCGAATGACCGTGGCGTTTAGACTTTTCAACTTTCGACTTTACGACTTGATGACTGAACCATATGAGCAAGGCATACGATCATCGGACGGTTGAAGCCAAGTGGCAGGCCTACTGGGAGGGACAGGGCACATTCCGGGTCACGGAAGATCCGACTCGCCCAAAGTTCTATTGCCTGGACATGTTTCCGTACCCCTCTGGTTCGGGGCTACATGTCGGCCACCTCGAAGGCTACACCGCCACCGATATTGTCTCCCGCTACAAACGCATGCAGGGCTTCAACGTGCTGCACCCCATGGGCTGGGATGCGTTTGGCTTGCCTGCGGAGCAGTACGCGGTGAAGACCGGTATCCACCCGACGATTACCACGGCCGAGAATATCGCCACCTTCCGGCGCCAAATGAAGCGGGCTGGGCTGTCCTATGACTGGGCGCGTGAGATTAGCACCATCGATCCAAGCTATTACCGCTGGACGCAGTGGATCTTTCTCAAGCTCTTCGAGCGCGGGCTGGCTTATGTGGCGGAGGTGCCGGTCAATTGGTGTCCCGCGCTTGGCACCGTGCTGGCCAATGAAGAGATCGTGGACGGGCGGAGCGAGATAGGAGGATTCGAGGTCATCCGCAAGCCCATGCGTCAGTGGATGCTCAAGATCACGGCATACGCGGATCGCCTGCTCGAAGACCTGAAGCTGGTTGACTGGCCTGCCAGCACGCTCGAGATGCAGAAGAATTGGATCGGTCGCTCACTGGGCGCCGACGTGGAGTTTCCACTCGTTGGATTGAGCGGCAACATCCGCATCTTCACCACCCGTCCCGACACGCTCTTCGGTGCCACCTACATGGTGCTTGCGCCTGAGCATCCTCTGGTAGACCTGGTGACGGTCCCGGAGCGACGCGCCGAGATCTTGGCCTACCGAGAGGCGACGGCACGCAAGAGCGATCTGCAACGCCAGGAGCTAGAGAAAGAGAAGACCGGTGTGTTCACCGGCGGTCATGTTGTCAACCCGGTGAACAACGAGCGGCTGCCCGTCTGGATTGCCGACTATGTGCTCATGACTTACGGGACAGGAGCGATCATGGCAGTCCCCGCGCACGACCAGCGAGACTGGGAGTTCGCCCGCACGTATTCGCTGCCCATCCGCGAAGTTATTGCGGGGGGCAATGTGGAGAAGGAAGCCTTCGTGGAAATTGACCAGGGCACGGTCGTCAACTCGGCCACGCCCGATGGCTCGTTCTCAATCAACGGCCTGACGCCTGCCGAAGCGATCCCCAAGATCACCGAGTGGCTCGAGGCCAAGCGTAAAGGTCTCAGGGCGGTCAACTACAAGCTGCGCGACTGGTTGTTTGCCCGTCAGCGCTACTGGGGCGAGCCGTTCCCGATTGTCTGGGTGGACGGTGAGCCGCGCCCGCTGCCGGAAGAGCAGCTACCCCTCAAGCTCCCTGAGACCAATAACTTCAAGCCGTCAGGAACAGGGGAGAGCCCGCTCGCCAATCTTGAGGCGTGGGTCAACACGGCTGACCCAACCATCGGGAGGCCCGCGCGCCGCGAGTCTAATACGATGCCGCAGTGGGCCGGCTCCTGCTGGTATTACCTGCGCTTCATTGATCCGAAAAACGACCGCCAGCTCGTGGACCCGGCCAAGGAGCGCTACTGGATGCCGGTGGATCTCTACATCGGTGGA
>JAHWYE010000343.1 GCA_020028195.1 Nitrospirota bacterium | reverse complement strand
CTTTCTCCAGGCGCTCTTTCTCCGCATTCACATCCTCCAGCTTGATTCCCAATCGCTCCTGTTCCTTGGCCATGGCCATGGTTTTGGCCAGCAGGGCCTCGCGGTCGGCCGCCTGTTGCTTCAATTGCCCGAGTTCCTCAGTCGTCGCCTGGAGGCGCTGATCCAGCTCCTTGACTCGCGCGGCGTCGGTTTCCAGCTGCCTCTCCCGCTCGGATGTCTTCGTCTCCAGAATGTCGCGCTCCCGGCGCAGATTCGCGGTCTCGGTCTCGAGGGTGCGCTCCGATGCCAGCGTCGCGTCCAAGTTCTTTGCTACCAGGTCCAGCTTCTGTTGCTGCTGGCCGACCTTCGTCTGTGCCGCCAGCAACTCGTTCGAGAGCCGGGCGTTCTCCTCCTTGAGCCCCTCGAGCTCGACCGTTGCCTTTTTCTTGTACGCCTCAAACGCCGTGGAGGTCTCAACTGAGGCCTTCCGGCTCGCCTCGAGCTCGGCAACGGTGGTCTTATGCGTACCCGTGCTCACGCATCCAGGCAGCACCAGGATACCTGCAATCATGAAGCAGAGTTTCGAGTGTGACATGGTTCCTCCTTTTGACTTGGGAAAAATGACGATGAGCACGATCGCCGTGAATCGATCAGCCGGCGCGTGAAGTCCAATAGCGCGACCGCTCTCCGGTCCAGCTCCCAGTCGAACCTTCTGAGCTCATGGTCCTGGTAGTAGGTCATAGGACTTTGCTTGTGAGGGGGGGGCTCGAACACCTTCAAGAAGTCCCGACAGGTACCTGTGATTAGCTCATTCCCCGGTTCTTGTCAAGATGCTCATGACGCTGTCACGCTTTCTCAGCGGCCGCAGCCATGGCGGCTGCTCGCTTTTTCATTTCCTGCAGCGAGATATCTTCTTTGTGGGTTGCAACATGCCAGACATGTCCAAAGGGATCTTCCAAAGTGCCGCTCCGGTCGCCGTAGAACTGGTCCGCCACCGGTCTCAGCAGTTTTGCGCCGGCGCCCTCGGCTTGGGTCGCAACCTTGTCCACATCCCCCACATAAAGATGAATATGGACTGGAGACCCCCCGAACGATTGCGGACTGCTAAAGTTCATCTCCGGGTACTCGTCCGCGAGCATGATGTGGGAATCGCTGATCCGGATCTCCGCATGGCCAATCGTCCCGCCTGGCCCCGGCATGCGCATCACTTCCTTGGCTCCGAAGGCCTTCTTATAGAACTCGATCGCGCCGGCCGCCCCCTTCACGCTCAGGTACGGCGTCACCGCGTGGTATCCCTCGGGGATCGGTTTCACTTTCTTTCTCATAATTAGCCCTCCTTTTCGCTCAATTCGCCGCCCATGTTACAATCTCAGCTGCGCGAAACGGTTCCTGACACTGTTTTGCTTCGCCTGAATCGGTGCTCTGACCCTGAACCGGTGCTCGGCCAGGTCCAGCGAGTCAAGAATTGGACTTACCCCCTATTTGCCTCTCCCGAGGATAAGCTGGCCTGCCGCGAGGCAAACCGTCTGCACACTACTCGACTTTTGGATCGCGAGGGGGTTGTCCTGACTCGGATGAAGGATTTCGCTCCGGCAGGATGATCGTCGTCGGTTCCTTCTTGGCGACTTTGGGGTAGACGGTGGCTTCGAGGATGGTGGTATAGGACGTGCCGACATAGGCGTAGACCCATCGTTCCGTAATTCTGACATCAGTAATCGCGTCGTTGCCGGCCTTCTCGAGCAAGGCTTGCCAAGCCCGTTCATGGCGTGAGTTGACCATGATAGGGATCACGAGTAACAACTGAAACCCCGCCGCTTTGGCGGTGATTTTGCGGCCCTGAGACTTGTCAATCTCGGCCTGGTCCGTGACGCTGTTGATCCTCATGGGGTCGCCAGAGCACGCAAGTAGGGTTCCCGCGAGAATATGGAGGGCAAGCGCAGCAGAGAGAGGCTTTATCATGATGCCTCCCTAATAGCATCACCACTGATGGTCGTACATCGCGTGGTGCCGATGATCCACCAAAACCAATCTTCTTTGTATTCGACGTTGAGCAGACTGGTCGCGCCCGGCACACTCTCAATCGCGCGCTGGTATGCGGTTTCGACTCGAGAGTTGAGCCCCATCGGAATGAAATTCAACGGCGGCGTCAGGATTCCAAATGACCCGCACGCTTCTCCTGTCGCGTGGCCGACCTTTTCGTACTTGGCTGGAGGCAGCGAAGTAACCGTGACCGGCGTGGAGGCACAGCCTGAAAGCACGATTAGAGAAACGAGCAACCCGGTGATCAGGCCATACGATTGGTGAACGCATCTCATGAGATGCTCCATGCGATACAGTACTGGTTCACCCCAATGCGTCCGACTGCCGGCTAATATGCCGCTATGAGATTAGCGAACCGAACGAGCGCGCTACTTATACTCTCGGCTGGATAACTTGTCAAACGGTACCTGTGAAAATGCCGCTATTCTGAAAGACCCGTGGGATCGGAATTGGACCTCGTTCCCGCCGTGCCATTCTGACTGCCAGAGGGCAGTGGCAAAGGGGGTGTCGACCGCCTTGGGAGAAAACAAAGGGGCCTGACCCCTTAAATTGGCCCCGCGTTTTAATAACAGAAAGCGAATCACCCTTCGTTTACACATCGGCGCGCACCCCGCCTCGCTCCGCAAGCTGTCGAGAAATGACTCCCGGCCCCTTTGTTTCTCCCTTTGTTTTGCGCTCTACCAATCAATCAGGGTGCAGCGGGTGCAGGCTGGGCTTTGACTGTAAAGCCCGTCGAGGCGAGGACTTCTCCCGTCTCGCTGACGACTTCCACCCTCCACACTCCAGGTCCTATCGTCTTGCTAC
>JAHWYE010000342.1 GCA_020028195.1 Nitrospirota bacterium | reverse complement strand
AGCTGTGCGAGCCCCGCGGAGCCGCCACTACCACCGAATCCTGTTCCTCAGCGACCTGCTCGGCCGTTCGTACGAATCACGGTACTCATCGTGATCCTGGTCGTCGTCTTCTCGTCTACCGGATACTACTTCTTCCTCGCCACGAGGTTGGCTCCAGACAAGCAACCGAACCAAGTCGAGGTGGTTATCAGGGTGCTTAACTCGAAGCAAGGCGACAGCCACTATGCACTGCGACTCCGGGGAATGGCCGCCGAATTCTTCAAATCCGAACCTCAATCTGCGGGTCTCATCGCAATGCAGGAGGTACGGGCTTTCATGAACAACTGCCCTGTTCCACCCACGCGTGGTGATCACGGAGCGCCCTGCTTCGCGCGGACCATCGAAAAAGAGTACGCTGCACATGGAGTGGAGATCGAGACCGAGGCCGCCTATCCTTTGAAAACCATTGACTTGCCTCCGCCCAGATCTGACTTCATTTGGAAAGGGCCTTTGGGCATAGTCGTTGGATCGCCCTGGAAAATCGTCTCATGGTCATATTGGCGGATCGGTGAGGACTTTGCAAACGAATGGTGGAAATCGGGCTCGACGCGGTATCTTCTCGAGACCCTTCTGGAGCACCCGGGCAATGGACTCCGCTTCCGGTTTTACTCAACCCATCTTTCTCACATTTCCGATGGCGACCTTCAAGTCGACGAAAGACAGCACCAGGCTAGAAGGATCGTTGAGATAATCAAACCAAGAGTGGGATATGGGGAACTCGTTCCGATCGTGGCGGGCGACTTCAACTTCGGGCCGAACGACGCGAGCGACACACAGACGTACAGTATCATGAACCAGGCCTTCTTGTTGGCAAACCTTGAACAGAACCGATACGAGCATGTCTGGGTCGGGTTAACCGGCGCCTTCCCATGGACCAAAGGGTTCTTCGTGCCCAGCTTTTACTACCTTACCATCTTGGCTGAGCCATACGAAATCGACGGCATACGGTTGCCAAGACTGAGTGACCACAACTCTCCGACCGTACACCTCGTGTGCAAGCTCAATGACGGCGCTTTCTGCTGACACCTCCCGTTGATTGTCTCAGAACGGATTCGGCCCTCCCCACCGGGACTTTCGATTGGTGACAATCTGAAGCTACCGCTTCTACTTCAAGCGTTTTCTCCTGCGAAGACCACAACACGCCGCGAAACTTCTTGTACCAACAGCCTGTTTTCTTGGAGGGGATAGCGTTGAGGCGGGTTGTTGTAACGGTAGGGAGTTTGATTGCGTTGGTCTTCGGAGCGTTGACGCTGCTGCATGGCATCACCCAATCGGGCCAAGTCAGCAGCAGCCAGAGTGTGGATGTTCTCATTTTCAACCTTTTCTCGTTTGTCTCGGTCGCAAGCTACTTGATCGGAGTCTCGATCATCGGTCTGAGCGTCGCCCTCCTGGGCCTTGCTGCCAAGGAAAAGACGAGCGAGCCAATCAGTTAGTCGAAGGTGACCAAGGACCTCACATTCTGGCGGGATTGTCAGGGACACCTGTTGAACAGCAGGAGCTGAGAGTCTCGAGTGTCACAATAGGTCGCAAAACTGATCAACCGTGAGCCCGGCTACACGGATGAGGTGCCGCAGTAATCCTCGATCGAGCTCAGGGTGAATTGGGACGGTCAGGACCAAACGGAACCCTGGCTTGTTGAGGACCACGTGACTTCCCTTCTGTCTGGCGAAGGACCATCCAACCTTGGCGAATCCTGCGACAGCCTCCTGTCCTGAGACAACAGGAAGCTCGGCCAACTTGCGTGCGCTCCGCCTTTAGGCCGGGACGAGATCCACTTTGCTAGTCTGGATCTTGCGACCACGCACCTGCGGTTCGTCGGGAACGGATGATTGTTGGGCTAAGGCTTCCAGCGCCGCCATGAGCGCTTCAAGAGCGTTTTCACGTGCTTCTTTCGCTGTCTTGCCCTGTGATACCACGCCTGGAAACTCTTTCCAGCGAGCGATGATGTAACCATCTTCACCTTTGAGCAGCTCGAGGCTGAAGGTCAGACGTGGACCGGTCATACCTTCCAAACAGGTCCTTTCGGCATACTTGAACGTATGCGTCCAGGTGTGTGAAAAATAAACCATGAAGCTAAACTCAGAGCGCTCGGTTCGCATCGTGCGAGCATGGTCCAGCTCGCTCTTCAGAGCCGCTTATTTCTGGTCCTCAGCAAGGTTGGGATGTGAAGCCCGCCGCACGTCTCTGGCACTTTGCGGCTGACGTCGCTTCTGAATACAACAGTGCGCACAAGAGCACTAACGGCTGAGCTCCGCTCGCGCTCTCGAGTCCCGATCTATGAAGGCGGAGGAGGATCCAGAGGTCCGTTCTGCGGAATGGGGGTCCCATCGGCGCTGCCCTCTCCCGCGACGAACTCTGCGATCTGGGCCATTTCAGGTTGGGGAGGCGGCGGCGATGGGCGGTTTACGCCGCGCCGCTTCGTCGATGCTCGTCGCCCCTTCTTGCGGGGGGGGAGGGAAAGGAATGCAACGGCGATCAGGATCAGGCCGACGGCGACTAAGAGTGTGCCCATCGGCGCCGTCTCGAGAGGCTGGGTCGGACTCCCGGTCGACGTCGGATCGACACGGAAGTGCATCGTGGAGGTTGCCTCGTTCCCGGCGGCGTCTTTCGCCTTCACGATCGCGACGTGCGCTCCGATGGTCCACGGTCGAGTCATGCTCGTCTGCGAGCCGAGTGCCTGGAATGAAGCGCTGTCGATGCTCACGGCATACGATGCGATCCCGGAAACGCCATCGGTCCCGGTCCAGGCGAGCGTCCCGTTCTGCGGCATCACGTCACCAATCGG
>JAHWYE010000341.1 GCA_020028195.1 Nitrospirota bacterium | reverse complement strand
GCTCGGGCCAGCGTGAACAAACGAGACGTGCTGGTAGAGTACAGCCGGGTCCGCGTGAATATGTCGCTCCCCCACCCACGGACCGTGACCACGATACAGGTGGCCATCCAGGGGCTTCCCGATACGTTCACAATGCCATCAGATCAACTTCAGCAGTGCGAACGGCAAGATGGTCCGATCTCCGGGCAAAGTGGTGGCCAGACTCAGTGCCTCATTCATGCCCTCAATCCCTCTGCGATGAACCAGCGGCCAGGGTTAGAGGCAGCCGATCTTTCGCCCTACTTGAAACCCACGAGCGCCATCGAAAGCCAGGACCCGAAGATTCAGAAAACCGCCAAGGACATCGTCGGGACAAGCACCGATCCGATCCCACAGATTCAACAGCTCGTCGCATGGATCCAGGAGCACGTGGAACAAGTGCCGGTGGATGTGTTTTCGTCCTTACAGGTCTTAGAAGGTCGAAAGGCGGAGTGCCAAGGCTTGACCTGGCTCTATACGGCCCTTGCGCGCAGTCTCGGGATTCCCACGCGAGTGACGAATGGGCTCGTCTATTCGCAGGAGCTAGAGGGCTTTCTCTACCACACCTGGGCCGAAAGTTACGTAGGCTCAGGCTGGCTGCCCATTGATCCGACCTTCGGCCAGATTGGTGTCGACGCCACCCACATCAAACTCCTTGACGGCGACCGTCTGGCCGACCTGCTGCCCCTCGTGGACATTGTGGGGAAGATTCGGCTGGAGATTCTGTCCTACCGCTCGTCCTAGGTCCTCAGTGACCCTGAGACTCATCTGTCCGGTCGTCGCAGTATCTAAATCTTCTCACAGAGGAAAGAAAAGGGACAGAGGAGAAGGAGACTTGAATTCGCCCACAGTTTGTAGTACTCTCCGGCGCTCGATTACCCTCAGCGTGCGTCTTGATCAGGACCTTCCGATCTTACCGCTGGGCGAGCTAATCCATCCAAATACTGCGTCGGTTTTCCTTGTCACGAGTTTGCTTCAGTGGTTAGGGAACCCATGTGGGTGGTGAGAGAGGTATTCGAATGGTCAATCGACACCACCCTACCAAGAAACCAGGCAACGGCTGTGATGCTTTGCGGGATCCTGTGCTCACCGTTGTAATTCTGCCACTATCATGGGAACGCCAGAGTGAGCACGTTGTTCTTATAAGTCTATGATTGTATTACGGTTAATTGAAATTGAGCTGGCCTCATTTTCACGGCACCGGCTTTGCACCTTATCCGCTGGATCAACTGAATAGACGGAGGAGAGAAGAGGAAACAATGCGAAAAATGATGTGGGTGCCCGCGATTCTGCTAGCCGTGCTGAGCTCTGCTCCCTGGGGCGTCTCAGCTCAGGAATCCGCCGGAGAGTTGAGCGTCAAGGCGCAGAAGGAATGTGACCTCGGGCGACGAGCCCAGGAACGGTCGATCCGGCTCGCCCATTTTGAAAGAGGTCAAGTGCTCGCTGAACAGGCGATCGCGTTGGACGACCAGCTCGCCAATGCGCATTTCGCCCTCTTTTGCAGCCTCGGCGAGCAGATTCGGATCGACGGCGACATCTTCTCGTCTCCGCTTGCGTTCAGGCGAATGATGAGGGCGCTGGATCGGACCCTGGATCTGAACCCGGATCATCTGGATGCGCTTTCTTCCAAAGGGACCTTTTTGATCCGGCTGCCGTTTCTCCTGGGCGGAGATGCGGGGAAGGGCGAACAGATGCTGCGGCGGGTCATTCAACGAGATCCGAAGTCGGTCAACGCCCGCTTGACCTTAGCCAAAACCTATGCGGCTCGCGGCAACCACCAGGAAGCGATCGCCCTGGCCACAACGGCTCTGGAGATCGCACAGGCCGAGCAACTTGCTGATCTGATACCCGAAGCGCATGCTATTGTCGGAGAGTTGCGGCCGACCCACACGCAATCTGCCAAAGCCCAACGATAGCGCCGCCAGATACCTTCGATACCTTCACAACTACTCCCAGTTCTCACAGGACTCTTCAGCGTTCATATCCTTCGGTTTCGTCGGCGCACTTGCCTTTTCCCTGCACGCGGGAGCGGTTTGCGAGGTTCCTGGCCCAGCACATCCTCGACCAGCGCCCGAAGGACCTCGGCCACCGACCAGGCCTGGGCGAAGCAACCGCGTGGGGTATGGGGCGCCTCCGCATCAAAGATTTCAGACACCTGGCCCAGGCAGGCTTCGCCGAGATGCCGCTCGATCCCCTTGAAGAATTCTCGCGCTTTGCGGCGCGCCGTCGTCGTTCCGCCATGGGTGCTGACCCACGCTGTAACGAATGGGCCCAGGAGGAATGGCCACACGGTGCCCTGGTGATAGGCCCCATCCCGGTCTGCTACGGAGCCTTCGTAGCGTGGGCGGTATCGCGGATCACCTGGAGCCAAGGTTCTGAGGCCAACCGGGGTCAACAACTGCTCCTCGACTACCTGGACAACTCGCTTGGCCTGGTCACGATTGAGCAGCCCCTTGGCCACTGCGACCGCAAAGATTTGATTGGGTCGGAGGGACGCGTCGTCGCCGTTCTCCCCGTCAATCAGGTCGTAGAGATACCCGCCTGCTTCGTGCCAGAACCGAGCACGGAACGACTTGATCGCACGAACGCGGTCCGCACGACAACCTGCGGCGAAAGCGGGATCGCCGAAACGGGTTCCAAGAATCTCCCCGAATCCTAAGGCCCTGATCCACAGCGCCTGGATTTCCACCGGCTTCCCACGGCGCGGCGATACCACCCACTCCCCGACCTTGGCATCCATCCAGGTAAGCTGGACCCCTGGCGCGCCACTCGTGACCAGCCCATCATGATCCACTTTGATGCCATA
>JAHWYE010000088.1 GCA_020028195.1 Nitrospirota bacterium | reverse complement strand
AAGGACTCTCCGATCCGGATGAGTTTCTTCGACTGGCTCGTGACAAGCAGTTTATCCAGACCCTGAACCTGGACGTCACCACGCTGGAAGGCTATCTCTTTCCCAACACCTATCGGTTAGCCAGAAATGCTAAGGCGAAGGACGTCATCACCACCATGGTGGCGGGCCTCTGGGAGGCCTTCACGCCTGAACTGCAGGAGCGGGTGAAGCAGGTGAACATGAGCTTGCACGAAGTGCTGACCCTAGCATCCGTGATCGAGAAGGAGACGAGTATGGATGCAGAACGAGAACTGATCTCTGCAGTCTTCCACAACCGTCTGCGGCGGAAGATCCCGCTGCAGAGCGATCCCACGGTCATCTATGGACTCAATTCGTTCGATGGGAACTTGAGAAAGCGCGACTTGGATGTACGCAGTCCGTACAATACCTATCGCAACCAGGGACTGCCGCCTGGCCCGATTGCCAACCCTGGCCTCCACTCGATTCGGGCCACTCTGTATCCAGCCCCCGCCACCTACCTCTATTTCGTATCCCGCAACGACGGGACCCATCAGTTCTCTTCCACGCTGGTCGAGCATAATCGGGCAGTGGACAAGTACCAGCGGCGTCCTCACCGTCGGGTCTCCTGACGGAGGTACGAATCGTTGCACTCGACGCCGGTTCATCCAGCCAGAGTAGTCTTCTACCTGACCTCTTGTTGGATTGAGCTAATGGCCGGCCTCACTGCTTTTCCAACTCTGCTTCCTTCTGCTATAGTGCCGGCATGATTCAGCGAGTGATCCTGATCGTGCTGGATGGTGTCGGCGTTGGGGAGCTACCGGATGCGGCAGAGTATGGAGATGTGGGGAGCAACACGCTGGCGCATGTGGCGGAGGCGGTCGGAGGGCTTGCGCTGCCCAATTTGGAGGCCCTGGGGCTTGGCCACATCGGTCACTTCGCCGGTATTCGTACGATGGGTCAACCGGATGGCTGCTTCGGGAGGATGGGGCAACTGTCCAAGGGCAAGGATTCGACGGCTGGCCATTGGGAGATGGCCGGTATTCTGCTTGAAGAACCGTTTCCGACCTATCCGAGAGGATTTCCCAAAGAGATGCTCGACTTGTTTGAACAGGCCAGCGGCCGGAAAGTGCTGGGCAATCGAGCGGCCTCGGGTACTGAGATCATCCAGGAACTCGGTGAGGAACATATGCGAACCGGTGCACCGATTGTCTATACGAGCACCGATAGTGTCTTTCAGATCGCTGCCCATGAACGCGTAGTGCCGGTGGAGGAGCTTTACCGGGTGTGCCGAGCCGCCAGGAAGTTACTGAAACCTCCACATCAGGTGGCAAGAGTCATCGCGCGCCCTTTCATCGGTGAACCAGGTCTATTCGTCCGGACCGAACGGCGTCGCGATTTTTCCGTCGAGCCGCCCAGTCCGACCCTGCTGGATATCCTCAAGAGATCCGGTCAACTGATCGTGGGCATCGGGAAGATTGAGGACCTATTCAACGGGCGCGGGTTGACGCGTTCGATCCACACGGGCAACAATGCCGCCGGTCTGGACGAAACGGTTCGGCTGCTCAAGACTATGCCCCGTGGGCTGATCTTCGTGAACCTGGTGGATTTTGACACCCTATACGGCCATCGCAACAACCCGTCAGGCTATGCCAAGGCCTTGCAAGAGTTCGACGCAAGACTGCCGGCGCTGCTGGACGCCGTGCGACCTGGTGATCTGCTCTGTGTGACCGCTGACCATGGCAACGATCCCACGACGCCCGGCACCGATCATTCTCGGGAGTATGTCCCGTTGCTCGTGGTTGGCCCGCGCCTCGCACAAGGAGTGAACCTGGGGACGCGCCGCACCTTTGCTGACCTTGGCCAGACGGTTGCCGAGGCGCTGGGCGCTCCGCGCCTGGACTGTGGCGAGAGTTTCCTGGATGCGCTCACGCCTGGCTAAGCCGCACGAGGAAGATCTTGTCCTTTGAGCAGAAGCTAACACAACTCGGCATTGAGTTGCCGTCCCCGCCCCAGCCGGTGGCGACCTATGTTCCGGCTGTGCAGGCCGGGGATCTGTTGTTTTTAAGCGGAGTAATTCCCTTTCGAGATGGGAAGCTGGTCCTTGCAGGAAAACTGGGAGCAGATCTGACCGTGGAGCAGGGCTATGAAGCGGCGCGGATTGCCCTGCTCAATGCGCTGGCGATTGTCCGAAAGGAACTGGGCACGTTGGACCGTGTCAAGAAAGTTGTCCGGATGGTCGGTCATGTGGCCTCGGCTGATGGATTCGTCCAGCAACCGGCGGTCGTCAATGGGGCCTCCGATTTGCTGGTTAAGATTTTTGACGATGCAGGCCGGCACGCCCGCGTGGCCGTTGGAGCAGCAGAGCTGCCGCTCAATGCGCCCGTTGAGCTGGAGATCATTCTGCAGGTCCGTTGAGTGCGTAGCCTTCGCGTCGATGTCGGTGGAGTGACATCATGAGCGGAGCGAGTCTCTTGCCGTGCCTGTTGGTGATAGGGCTCCTGTGGGGTAGCCTATCAGCGTCAGCAGGTGAGCGAACATTGACGGATGCAGAGTATGAGCTGCTCCGTCATGCCAAGACTATTTATGTGGATGTCGCCTTCTCCACCTGGATGCCGCGAGGGAAGACCCTTGCTGATGTGGCACCTTCGCTCAGAACCAACCTGGCTTCGGCAGGCTTTACCGTGGTCCGAAAGTCGACCGATTCCCACGATCTCACCGTAAAGGTGGACTATCGAGAAGAACGGGGCAAGCAATACAAAATTGATATGTATGGAACGGATATCACCTGTTTGATTCGTCTCGAGCATCCAGAGCTTGGCTCGCTCCTTGACATGACGATCCGGGAATCCTCGGCCAATCCCGAGTCAGGCACCCCTCCCTATTTGGAAACACTCGAACGATTCCAAACCAACCCGTACTTCTATTTTGTGGGAGATTTCGTCAAAGCGCGAGTCGCCACTCGCCTGAACCAGACTGAGGTGCTGCTCCAGAGTTTGCAAAGGCTGATGCAGAACGAGCCTGCACGAGGCGACCAACCGGAGAATGTTCATGCGTTCCTTCCAGGAGATATGATCTATCCTCTCATGGTCCGGGATAATACGATTCAAGAGCTCGGCCGACTCAAAGATCGGCTGGCGGTTCCGTTCCTTACGACACTCCTGGGGCATAACGACCGACAAGTCAGACTGCTCTCGGTCCATGCCTTGGGTGCGATCCAGGCCGATGAGGCCCGGCCTGCCATTGAGCGTGTGGCTCAACAGGATGGAGACCGCGAAGTCCGACAGGCCGCTGCCGCCGTGCTGGCTAGCCTCCCACACACGTCACCGACGCCGTGAGGGAGCGTCCGGTGCGGCTTGACAAGAAAAAAACACGCTTGTTATAGTGCCTCACGTCCCTTCGCTCGACGGTGTACCCCGTTCCGGCCTTCATCCCTCTCGTGTGTGAGGTTTGTTGCCACGCTGAGGGGCGAGCCCATCCTCACGTTTCCAGGAGAAGCACCAATGTGGATCGTTGCCCTCTTTTCTTTAGGGTTCCTTCCGCTCACTGGTTTGTTGAGCCAGGCTTGGGCCGGCACCGAGCTGATTCCTGACGCGGCTCCACCAGGGGCGACCGTGACGATCGCCGGGAAGGGGTTCGGCCAATTTAAATCCACGCAGGAGAATCGGGTCTTGTTCAATGGAACGCCGGCTCTGATCCAGCGCTGGGAAGTGGACCTCATTGGGGTGAAGGTTCCGCTCCGTGCCACCAGCGGTCCGGTTGAGGTGATGAGAGGGAAAAAGAAGATTCCTGCCGGAACCTTTACGGTTCAGCGCCCGACGGTTCACACATTGCAGCCGACCGAGACGGAGCCTGGCGCGATTCTCCGGATCACCGGTGAGCATTTCGGGAATACGGCTGGCTCCAAGGATCCGAACACGATGTTCGGGGTGAATGATGTGCTGATCAGCGGGGTGCCGGCGCGGGTCCGGAAATGGCGAAACGACAGGCTCGAGGTGGAGGTGCCTGGGAACGCCGCGTCGGGCGATGTCGTCGTCCGGCTCGCGTCATCGGATCCCTTGCCGGACGGGTCTTGCTGCGCCCCGGTTGAATACAGCGTGAGTAATGCCCTTCCGCTGAGAGTGTTGCCCTCTGTCCGGGTTGATCCGACCAGTGGGCCGGTCGGGACGAAGGTCGTGCTGTTCGGCAAAGGATTTGGCGCGAGCATGGAACCTGGAGATGCCATCTTGCTGAATGGTCAGCCGACCACGGTGGCGAAGTGGACTGACGGGGTGATTGTGGCTCACGTGCCGCTGGGAGCTACCAGTGGACCGGTCGTGGTCAAACGTGGGGAGACGCAGCGGACCGTGGGGAACTTCACCGTGCTTGTGCCCAAAGCAGCCGGCCTGTCGCCGGCCAGTGCGCCGATCGGGAGCCTGGTGAGGGTTTCCGGTGAAAACTTCGGGTTTTTCTCGGAGAGCGGCTCCACCCCCTTTGCGTTCGCCGACTTTGACAAGGGCGAGAATGGAGTGGAATTTGGGGGCGTGCCGGCCGTGGTCTATCGGTGGCATGACGACAAGATTGATGTCTGGGTGCCCTTCAGCGCCAAGAGCGGGCCGGTCGTGATTCGACGCGGCGCGACTACTCCGAAAGCGGATGGCTCCTGCTGCGCCGCGCGAGAGATTGTCTCCACGGTGGCCGGGACCTTCACGGTGGTCACCCCCAAGGTCGAGTCGTTTGAGCCTACCTCCGCTGGGTTGGACGAGATTGTCACGATTAAAGGGTCCGGGTTCGGCAACTTTTTGAAGACGACGGAACAGACACAGCCTGGCCTCAATGAGGGGGGACATGATTTTCTGCCGATCCAGTTAGGGGAGAATGTGTCAAGAAGCGAGGTGCTCTTTAACGGCGTGGCCGCCATCGTGGTGTCCTGGAGCGATACGGAAATCAAGGTACGAGTGCCCAGGCGGCCTGTGTTCGGGGTCGGGAAAGCGAACGAATTTTTTCCCGATATGACCAAGGGGCCTTTGGTGGTTCGTCGAGGGTCGTGGGATTTGCTGCCTGACGGAAGCTGTTGCACAGCCAAGCAATGGGTGAGCGTGGTGGCCGGGGAATTCACCATCCAGGCCAAGGGTCTCCCGGATCAGGGCTATTTTAAGGATCCCGGGCCGGATCGTGGCCGAGACTGAGCTGTCCATGAAGGCTCGGCGTTGGGCGAAGAGGTTGATCCTGATCTCGCTGGTTGCGTTGGGCTTCGCTGTCACCACCGCGCCAAGGGCGGAAAAGCCGAGCCTAGCGCCGGCGGCACAAAAGAGCGGAACCGAAGTCACCCTGATGAGCGTCTATTTTCTTGATGCCAGGGTTGGGTGGGCGGTTGGGGCCGGTGGGGCGATCCTGAAGACCGTGGATGGTGGCAAGCGGTGGAAGCCGGTGCCGAGTCGGACCAGCGCACTACTCACCGGAGTCTTTTTTTCTGACAAGATTCACGGTTGGGTGGTCGGGTCGAATGGAATCGTTCTCCATTCCAAAGACGGCGGAGAAACCTGGACGGGACAGCCCAGCGGAACCCAGGTAGCCCTCTACGGAGTCTATTTCCTGACGCCCTCATCGGGATGGGCTGTGGGCGCCGGAGGGACGATCTTGCATACAGAAGACAGTGGTGTTCGCTGGACGGACCAGACCAGCGGAACTAGTGCGGTCCTCTATGCGGTTCATTTTTTTGATCAGAACCATGGAGGCACGGTTGGAGCCTTGGGGACCATACTCTTAACTGAAGACGGTGGACTCACCTGGACTACTCAAGAAACCCAAAGCGCCGCCACCTTTTTCGACGTCTTTTTCACGGACCAACTGAACGGATGGGCTGTCGGAAACGCGGGCGCAATGTTTCAGACGACTGATGGGGGCAAGCGGTGGATCGACCGGACCTTCGCCTGCCTCCGCACTTGTTCCAGGCCGACTGATCTGATCAAGATTCGCTTTACCAGCCCAAAGGCCGGCTGGATCGTTGGAGAACGGGGCTCCATCTTGCGCTCGACCGACGCGGGCTTTACCTGGGTTGAGCAGGAAAACGGGACCAAGGCTTCTCTGTTCGGTCTCTCGTTCCCCGATCCGAACCATGGCTGGGCCAGCGGCGAGCGAGGCACGATTCTCCACATCACGGCGCGCCCGTGAAGACCGTAAAACGTTAGGAGTGAGGCGTAAGGGGTTCAGGGAAAGCCAGCGTTCTCCCCACGTTTCACACCTCTCCCCTCACGTCCTCTAGCCCAGCTCTTCAAGACGGCTCTGGAGGATGCTCAAGGCGACCAGCGAGGCCGTCTCAGCCCGCAGGATTCGCTTTCCTAAGGTGACGGGCGTAAATCCGTGCTCCATGGCTGCGGCCAGTTCTTCGTTTGCCCACCCCCCTTCAGGCCCGGTTGCAATCACAATGGTGCTCTCGGGGCTGCTCGGCAAGGGGATCGAGGCAAGGCTCCGTCCGTGGCCTCGTTCACTCAAGATCAAAGTCACGTCTGCAGGAGACTGTTTCGCAAAAAACTCAGCGGACTCGCATGGGGCGGCAATCGCTGGAATCTCCCAACGTTCGGCCTGCTGAGCCGCTTCGAGCGCGATCCGCTGCCAACGTTGCTGTTGAGTCGTGACACGCGCGGCCTTGGGCCGAACGATGGCGTATCGTCCGACGAGCGGCACGAACGAGGCGGCGCCGAGCTCGGTTGCTTTCTGAATCATCCAGTCCATTCGATCGCTTTTCAGAATGGCTTGTCCGATCGTGACAGCCGGACTTCGGCGTATTGGTCCGTCGTGCTGTTCCAGGACCTGACCGACAAGGTAGTGACGGTCGAGTTGGGTCACCTGGATCAGGTGTCGACGGCGTCGGTCATCTCCCACCCAGAGGGTCTCGCCGATTCTGGTACGGACGCTTGTTCGTATATGGTGGAGCAGGGGGCCCGTGATCGTCGCGGTCCCATTCTGCACTTGCTCTGAGGTGATGAAAAAAACC
>JAHWYE010000008.1 GCA_020028195.1 Nitrospirota bacterium | reverse complement strand
ACGAAACCAATCCGGGTGCTGGTGGGCAAGGTGGGGCTGGATGGGCATGACCGGGGCATCAAGCTGGTCGCGCGGGCGCTCCGCGACGCCGGCATGGAGGTCATTTACACCGGCCTGCACCAGACGCCGGAGCAGGTGGTGAATACAGCGATCCAGGAGGACGTGAAGGCTATCGGCCTGAGCGTGCTTTCCGGCGCGCACAACTATTTGTTCCCGCGGGTGCTGGAGTTGCTGAAGGGGCACGGGGCGGAGGAGATCGTGGTGTTCGGGGGCGGAATCATCCCAGACGAGGATGTCCCGCGGCTGAAAGCGGCCGGCGTGCGGGCGCTGTTCACGCCGGGCAAACCCATGAACGAGATCGTGGACTTCGTGAAAGGGCTCAGGCCATGAGACCGGTCTATATGATCAGCGGGGGGATTACAAAATTCGCCAAGGCTCACCCGGACAAAGACTTCCGGTTCATGGTGAAGGAAGCCTACGACTATGCCCTGCGCGATGTGCCGCGTTTTTCCAAGGACATGATTGACGGGGCGGTCGGGTCCTACTTCTCGGATCACTTTACGCGACAACTCAAGGCCGCCAGCATGGCACAGGACTATCTGGGGCTCTGCCCCAAGCCATCCAAGCGTATCGAAGGAGGAGGGGCGACCGGTGGGCTTTGCTTTCAATCAGCCTGGGAAGCAGTCGCATCAGGCCGGATGAACTGCTGCGTGGCCTTCGGCTTCGAGACCATGTCGCGAGTCAATACCTGGAAGGGGAACGAATTTATCGCTTTGGCATCCGATACCAACTTCGACTTTCCTGTAGGAGGATTCTACTCCGGCTACTACGCCATGATGGTCCAGCGGCACATGCACGAATTCGGGACCACAGTTGAGCAAATGGCAATGGTGTCGGTCAAGAATCACATCAACGCGCTGTACAATCCCTATGCCCAGAAAGCGAAGCGGCTCACGATCAAGCAGGTGCGGGAATCGCCGATGGTGGCTACGCCGCTGACCATGGAAGACATCTGCACGATGTCTGATGGCGCGGCGGTTTGTCTTTTGGCCACCGAGGAGGTGGCGGTCAAGGTCTGCGAGCGGCCGGTGAAGATCATCGGTGTCGGCTCCGGTTCGGATGCGATGCGGATGGCCGATCGGCCGCACGGCAAGGTGCTCTTGCTGCCGCACGAACAGGAATCGGATTATGCGCACCTCAAGTACCCTGGCGTGCACTCGTTCCGAGGCGGTCGCATGGCGGCCAAACTGGCGTACCAGATGGCCGGTATTCACAATCCGATGGAAGAGTTGAGTTTCGTCGAGATCCACGATGCCTACACGTCATCTGAGATCCAGACCTACGAAGACATCGGTCTGTGTAAGTACGGTGAAGGAGGCAAATTCGTGGAGCATGGTACCCCCTTTATGCCTGGGATTGACTACGGTATGTCCCTGCCCAAGCAGGGACGCTTGCCGGTCAATCCGTCCGGGGGACTGCTGGCCTGCGGGCATCCGGTCGGCGCCACGGGTTTGATGCAGGCCGTCTTCGCCTTCTGGCAACTGCAGGGGACCATAAGCAAACACCTGGGGAATCCCACGCTCCAGCTCAAGAACTCCCGGCGTGGTCTCATTCACAGCCACGCCGGTACGGGCACCTATATCACGGCATCGATTCTGGAGGCGACCTAGGATGGAAGCAAAAGGCACAATCCTCTTCGGCGTGGACCCGCTGATCATCCACGACCACTATGAAATCGACTACCGCCACAGTTACGCCGAAGACTCCCCGTTCTTCGTCGGACTCAGCAAGGGAAAGCTCCTGGGCTCACGCTGCACTGGCTGTTGCTACACCTACGCGACGCCACGATCGCATTGCATGGAATGCCTGCCACTACGGTGGAGAGGCTTTCCTCAAAGAGACTCCCTTTACGCTGATCCTCGTGGAGTTTGATGGAGCCGATACTCTGTTTCTGTCTCGTCTTAAGGGTGTCAAGCCGGAGGCCGTGAGTATCGGCCTGCCGGTAGTCGCTCGGTTCGCCAAGACGCCTTCGTTCAAGGTGACGGATGTGTGGTTTGAACCGGCTTACCCCCACCCACCCCTCCCCCTTGAGGGAGAAGGTAAGAGAGGGGGGTGAACAGTGGATACGCTCGCCTTGGCAGAAGGAGTGAAGCGCGGCGAGGTACGCGCGGTGTCTCGCCTCATCACGTTGCTGGAGAATCAAGACCAGCTCGGCATGGCAGTGCTCCAGCGGCTTGGTGCTTCTCCCTGGAATGCCGCTGTGATCGGGATCACCGGGTACCCCGGCGCCGGTAAGAGCACGCTGATTGACCAGCTCGCGACCGCGTACCGCAGGCAAGGTAAGAAGGTCGGCATTCTTGCAGTAGACACCAGTAGCCCTGTGACCGGCGGTGCACTCCTTGGCGACCGCATCAGGATGCAGGACCATGCGGGTGATGCAGGAGTCTACATCCGCAGCATGGCCACACGAGGTCACCATGGTGGCCTCGCGCGCGCCACTCATGATGCGGTCCAGGTGCTGAACGCAGCCGGCTACGACATCATCCTCGTCGAAACAGTCGGCGTGGGACAGGACGAGGTGGATGTCGCCAAGGTAGCCCAGACCCTCGTGGCCGTGGTGGCCCCGGGGCTGGGCGACGAAGTCCAGGCCATGAAGGCAGGCCTCTTTGAGGTGGCCCACATCATTGCAGTCAACAAAGGTGACCGGGAAGGCGCAGACATGACCCTGCATGACCTGAAGGAATGGGTCCCGCGCGTGATCCGCACCGTCGCTGTGAAGGGTGAGGGAATTCCCGAACTCCTGGAAGCCATTTCAGAGCATCAGCGGATCGTGGATCTTCAAGACCACCCCTCCTCAAGGCCCCGCTAGCTCCCCCTTTCCACTCCTGCTGGCCCTTGGTCCTTCCAGTGCCAATTCGCCGGCACCCTCGACCCTCTGTCTCAGCTCGTTAGCCCGTTCCCCCCTCTTTCAAGGGGTTCGTTCCTACCTAAGGGGCATTTACTTCCTTCGCCGGTCAAGGCAAGACTAAAGCCTCGACAAGTCTCTGCTCAGGGCGAAACGGGAGTGCGCTCCATGATTCGCACCAGAAGGCCGCACAGGATCAGCCTCTCCAGGACATTCCGTCCTCTGACATTGCTAGCCTGCACAGGAGGGTTTCTGTTCAACCTGTTTCTCGCCACGCCCTCAGCCATCGCCCTCGAGGCTGAGGATGAGGGGATCGTGGCGGCGGGCTTCGGCCTGCAAGCGGAGGGTATCGCGAGCTTCCTCATTCGGACCTACGATGCCAAGACAGGGGATCTGCTCTGGCAGGATCAGTTCCCCATGGCCGTGATTGAAGAGGATGAGGCCTCCGCCAACGATCCAGATGGAGGACGAGTCTTCGCCGGCGGCGTCGGGGTGAGCAACGGGAGCATCACGCACTTCCCTATCCGCGCCTATGACCTCAAGACTGGATCGTTTCTCTGGGAGGGGACGCTCAAGCTGGTCAAGCGATCCGGTGGGACTGCCTCAGTGGTCGCTACAAGGGGAAGGCAGGGGCCTGTCGCACAGCGCACCCAAGACCAAACTCTCCCCTTGGCCTCCACTCACTTCCTCCTCAGAGCATACGACAACCGTACAGGAGCGCTCCTGTGGGAGGATCAGTTCAATCCCATTGAGAACATGGATGAAGCAGGGGACGACGCGAACCTAAGCAGGGCCTTTCCCATTGGATGGGCCAAACGAGTGGGCGGCCAACTTGACTTTCTGGTCCGAACCTTCGACCCCACGACTGGGCAGCTTCTCTGGCAGGACCAGTTCACCTCCCTGGGGAGAGGAGATGAAGCTTTGAATGACGACACGGCCTGGCGGAGACTGCATCTCTAGCCGGGTGGCCTAGCAGCCATCTTGGGCTACCCGAGATGGCTGCATAAGCCTCAGGAAAGTAGCCCGTCCCTTCCTCTTCTCGCTTCTTTTCTCCAGATAGATAATGAACCTTGCTCGCAATGGTTGCCGGCCTCTTTCATCTATGTTTTTGCGCGCTCTCCAGAAACTTGTATAGCAGCAAGGGAGCTATTCCAAGTATGGCAATGAAGTAAAAGGATACTTTGATTTCTACGTAGAAGAAGTTCGCACACATGATCGCTGTCAAAATGGAAGCAAGAAGCCCAACTCTCTTTGGGAAGCTTGTGGACTTATAAACATAAAGCGTAAGACAGATTGTTGAAATAAGGAGGACTACTGATGCAGCTAGTGGTACGAGAAATAAGGTGTTCATCATTTTCTCTGACCTATCTCAGGAAGAAGTTCGCCGCCAAGGGCGGGCTCTACAAACGGTAGAAAAAAAGGGATAGGCTGCTTTTAGCCAATCACAGACTCATGCTGCCGGAGGGCTTGGCTCTTCAAGATGCTGGAACTCGTCGCGGTAGATTTGCAGGGCGGTGAGAAGCAGTCCCACCAGAATCGGGCCGAGAAAGAGCCCGATCAATCCGTAGGCCGCCAGACCGCCCAGGACGCTGAAGAATAAGAACACAAACGGGATCTGAGCGCCCTTGCCGATGAGGATGGGCCTGAGGACCTGATCGACGGTCGAGACAACCCCTGCGCCCCAGACCAGCATCGCTAACGCTTTCCACCCAGGCCCGACCCAGTAGAGATACAGGACGACAGGCCCCCAGACCAGGGCCGTGCCTCCGAAGGGCAGCGGAGCCAGCAGCATCGTGAGCGCCGTCAGGAACACCGGGAACGAGACGCCGAGCACAGTATAGGCCGCCCCCGCCAGCAGCCCTTGCACGATCGCCGTAATGAGCATCCCCTTGACCACTGCGCGGACCGTCTGATCCAAGCGGGAAAAGATCTGCTGCTTGTGGGACTCCTCCAACGGAATGAGCTGATAGAGATTGGCAAAGAGCCGTTTGCCGTCTTTAAAAAGGAAAAACAGGGTAAAGATCATCACCAGAAAATCGGCCGCGAGCAGCAACGTGTTCTTAACCAAGCCCGTCATTTCCACCACGAGAAATTGGCTGACAGCTTTGGAGCTCTCTATGAGCACGTTCTTGAGATTCCCCTGTTCGACGACAATCTTGCTCATCAAGCCCTCGATTCGCCCTGAGCGAAATGGAAGTTTTGCGAAATCGTCTCGCAAACGCTCCACGCCGCCCGAGCTGATCCAATCATTGATGGCGACATGGGCGTCACCCGCCTCTCGCACCAGCATCAGGCTCAGCAAAATGACCGGCAGGACTCCGAGGACCATGATTCCTGCGGTCAGCACAGAAGCTGACAACGTCTCACGCCCACGGAAGAAGGTCGTCAGCCGAGCATGCAGAGGAAAAGTGAGGTGGGCCAGGATCACCGCCCAGATGATAGGGAACAGAAAGGGACTGAAAACCAGCGCGACCTCGTAGAGCAAGAGGAGGACAACGGCGAAGAAGCAGAGGGTAAAGACCTGGCGTCGCGTCATGCGGAGGGCCGGGCGCTAGTGGTCCGTGAACTTGGGTGGGCGTTTTTCCAAAAAGGCGGTTGTGCCTTCCTTCTTGTCGGCCGTCTCGCACAGCTCCCCGAACAGCTCGGACTCGCGCGCCAAGCCTTCGGCCAACGGGCTATCGAGGCTGATCCGGATCGCTCGTAACGCCGCCTGCGTGGCCAGGCGGCCTTTGGCCGTGACAATGGCGCCCATCGCCTTGGCGTCTGGCAGGACCTCCGGGGCCGGCACAACCCGATTAACCAACCCCATGGCCAGCGCCTGCTCCGACGTGATGATTTCCCCTGTCAGGATCAACTCGGCGGCATTTGATGGTCCAATGATTCGGGAAAGCCGCTGAGTCCCGCCGAACCCCGGAATGATTCCGAGCTTGATCTCCGGCAGGCCGAGTGGAATCTCCGCTGCCGCCACTCGCATGTGGCAGGCCATCGCCAACTCGAGCCCGCCTCCGAGGCAGGTTCCGTTGATTGCCGCGATCACCGGTTTGTCGAATCGTTCGATCCGGTTGAGCAGGGCCTGCCCGCGGCCGGAAAATTCGGTCCCCTGATGCATCGTGCTGATTTCTGCTAGCTCTTTAATATCGGCGCCGGTACAAAAAGAGCGACCGGAGGCGGTCAGGATGACGACCCGAACCGCAAGGTCAGCCTCCAATGTACCAAAGAGTTGATCCAGCTCTTTGAGGACTGACGTGTTGAGGAGATTCGACGGCGGGTTGTTCAAGGTGACCGTCGCAATGCGCTCGGCAATCGCAACCATCACGAACTGGTACGGCATCGGAGTCGCTCCTCGCTCGTCAACTGCAGCGGGGCACACCAGCGGCGGGGTGCATCTTAGCAGAGTCCCGGTCTTCACGCTATCGTGGATGTGCTAAAATCGTTCTTATGGAGGCAGCACCTCCGTGATCGCCGATCGTTTCGCCGACTATACCCGGTCGTTGTCCTATACCCGTCTCCCGACTGCCGCCGTCCACGAAGTCAAACGCCGCATCCTAGACAGCATGGGTTGCGCGTTCGGCGCCTGGAACGCGCCGCCTTGCCGGATCGCTCGCCGACTGGCCCAGTCGGTCAACGTTGCAAACGGCGCGACCCTGTGGGGCACCAAGCATAAGACACTGCCGGACCTTGCCGCCTTCGCCAACGGTTCGTTGGTCCGGTATCTGGATTTCAATGACACCTACTTGTCGAAAGAGCCGGCGCATCCGTCAGACAATCTTGCGGCGGTTCTCGCTGCCGGAGAGACCGCTCACGCCTCCGGCAAGCAGGTCATTGAAGCTCTGGCCCTCGCCTACGAAGTCCAGTGTCGCCTCTGCGACGCCGCGGCGCTCCGACCCCGCGGCTGGGACCACGTCACCTATGGTCCCTTCTCGTCCGCCCTGGCCTCGGCCAAGGTCTTGAACCTGTCGAGGGCGCAAACCGTCCAGGCGGTCAATCTGGCCGGCGTGGCCAATGTGGCGCTTCGACAAACGAGGGTCGGTGATCTCTCCATGTGGAAGGCCTGTGCCTTTTCGAATGCGACGCGAAACGGTCTGTTCGCCGCCATGCTCGCGCAGCAGGGCATGACCGGACCGTCGCCGATTTTCGAGGGAGAGAAGGGCTTCATGAAGCTGGTGTCCGGGCCGCTGGATCTGCCCCTGTTCGGTGGCGAGAAAGGCGGTCACTTCATGATCCTGGACACGTACATCAAACACTATCCGGTGGAATATCACGCTCAAACAGCGGTAGCATCGGCGCTTGTCGTTCGGGAGGAGCTGATAAAGGCGGAGGGACGCCAGAGTCTCGCCAGCATCACCGAGGTGGAAATCGGCAGCTATGATGTGGCGATTGAGATCATCGGGCGCGATCCGGAGAAATGGCACCCGCGAACGAGAGAAACCGCGGACCATAGTTTTCCCTATGCTGTGGCCGTGGCCCTGCTGGATGGAACCGTCATGCTCCAGTCCTTTGGGCCGAAACGGCTGAATGACGCGGCCCTCCAAGCCCTGATGCAAAAGGTCCGCGTGGTCGAGCAGGAGGAATTCAAGGGCTGGTACCCGCAGGCTATGCCCACGCGAGTCTCAGTCCGGACGGCCATGGGCAAGGAGTACGTGAAGCAGGTGGATTTTCCACTGGGCCATCCACGGAACCCCATGTCCGATCGGGAAGTTGAGGAGAAGTTCCGTACCCTCGCGGCGGGGAAGCTCGACCGCGCTCAGGCCGGGAAGGTGATCGACCTCGTGTGGAAGCTGGACAGACTGAAAGACATCGGATCGTTGATGCCGCTGTTGAAGGTGACGCGAAGGGGATAAATGACCATGAATCATACGGACAAACAGGGACCGACCAAGGCGCGCCGGCTGCGGGAATTAATCGCGCGGCGCGTGGTGATGATGCCCGGCGCGTTTAATGCGCTGACGGCCATGCAGATCGAACGAGCCGGCTTCGAGGCAATCTACGTGTCCGGCGCCAGCCTTGCAGCGGCGCGAGGACTTCCTGATATCGGCTTGCTGTCCATGGCTGAGGTCGCGTCCGACGCCAAGACCATTGCGAACGCTGTGGCGATCCCTGCCCTCGCCGATGCCGACACCGGCTATGGGGCTCCCCTCACGGTGATGCGGACGGTCCGCGAGTTTGAGCGAGCGGGGCTGGCCGGGATCCATTTGGAAGACCAGAGGGATCCCAAGAAGTGCGGGCACCTGTCAGGAAAGAGCCTGATCCCGATCACCGAGATGGCTCGAAAGATCGGCGCAGCTGTAGAGGCCCGACGAGACCCGGATTTCCTGGTCGCAGCCAGGACGGACGCCCGCGCGCTCGAAGGGTTGGAGGGAGCTGTCCGGCGGGCTCGAGCCTATGCGCGAGCGGGCGCTGATGCAATCTTCCCCGAAGCCCTCGAGTCGGTCGAAGAGTTTCGGACATTTGCGGAGCATCTCGCAAAGGAAGGGGTCAAGGTTCCGCTGATCGCCAATATGACCGAATTCGGCAAGACGCCCTACCTGAGCGCAAGAGAGTTCGAAGACCTGGGCTATCGCATCATCCTGTTCCCGGTCACGGCGCTGCGGATCGCCGCGAGGGGCGTCGAAGAGATGCTGGACAAGTTACGATCGCTGGGCACGCAGCGGGATCTGTTGGGGCAGATGCAGACCCGCGAGCAGCTGCATGATCTCCTGCGATACGAGGACTACGAGAAGCGGGACAAGGACTGGTATGAGCGATACGGGCGGGAACCCAAAGACTGACTATAGCCCTGGACTCGAGGGAGTGCTCGCGGGCGAGTCGGCCCTCTGCCAGGTGGACGAGGGAGCGTCCGGTCTTCGGTACCGAGGCTACGCGATCGGCGACCTGGCAGAACAGGCGTCGTTCGAAGAAGTCGCCTACCTGCTCCTGCTCGGCAGGCTCCCAACACGTAAGGAACTCGACGACTTCTCCGCGCAGTTGCGCGCGCAATGGGTCTTGCCCGGTCCGGTGGAGGCCTTTATCGGGGTCGTGCCCCCGGACGCCCATCCCATGGACATCTTACGGACCGGCGTGTCCCTGCTCGGCATGACCGATCCCGACGCAGCCGACGGCTCCCATGAGGCCAATGTCCGCAAGTCCATCCGGTTGCTGGCGCAAATCCCCGTTCTCATCGCCTCTGCGTACCGCCTTGGCCATGCAAAACGGCAGGTCCAACCGAGCGCCGACCTGAACTTCTCGGAGAACCTGCTGTATATGTTGACCGACCGGCAGGGGGACAAGACCGCCAGGGCGATGGCCCGCGTCTTGGATGTCTCGTTGATCCTCTACGCCGAGCACGAGTTCAACGCCTCCACCTTTGCAGCGCGGGTAGCCGCCTCGACGCTGACGGACCTGCATGCT
Source organism: Nitrospirota bacterium (assembly GCA_020028195.1). Classification (GTDB taxonomy): domain Bacteria; phylum Nitrospirota; class Nitrospiria; order Nitrospirales; family Nitrospiraceae; genus NS-7. Next base: position 7,749 of record JAHWYE010000008.1, on the reverse strand, counting down.
GCAATCACCGCCGCGATAGGGACTCTCAAGGGCCCGTTGCATGGAGGCGCCAATGAGGCCGTCGCGGCCATGCTGCTGGAGATCAAGAGTCGTGATCGAGCCGAGCGTTGGGTTCGTGAGGCCCTGGCGTCGAAGCGCCGGGTGATGGGGTTCGGCCATCGGGTGCTGAAGCAAGGCGACCCCCGTTCGGCCATTATTCAGCGCCAGGCCGAAATTTTGAGCCGGACCTGCGGCGACACCCGCTGGTACGAGATCGCGACGATCCTGGATCGGACCATGCAGCAGGAAAAGGGCCTGTATCCCAACCTGGATTTCTACACGGCCGTGGCCTATCTCCTGATGGGCATCCCCCGCGACCTCTACACACCGGCCTTCGTCTGCTCGCGCATCGCCGGCTGGGGCGCACACGTGATCGAACAGCAGGATCACAACCGGCTGATTCGGCCCCGCGCACTCTACACTGGGCCTCCGCCGCAAACCTATGTCCCTCTCGCGCAACGAACCTGAGTACGATAAAGAGATCCTCTGGCGTCCCACGCCGGAGTACGTAAAGCGGAGCCGGCTGCTTCGCTTCATGCAGCGGCATGGAATCGCTGACTATCCCGCGCTCTACGAGCGGTCAATCGCGGACATTGAGTGGTTCTGGGAGGCAGCGCTTGAGGAGATGGGGATTGAGTGGACTCGTCCGTACACGCGGGTGCTGGACCTGAGCAAAGGGATCCAGTGGCCCCGCTGGTTTGTGGGCGGCCGTCTGAATTTGGTGCATAACTGCGTAGACAAGTACCGCAGTGGCCCCCGGGCCGATCACCTTGCGATCCGTTGGGAAGGCGAAGACGGATCACAGCGGTCCTTCACCTACCGGCAACTGGATGCCGAGGTCCGCCGTGCAGCAGCCATGCTCCGGCGATTGGGAGTGCGCCGAGCAGACCGGGTGGCGGTCTTTCTCCCCATGATTCCAGAAGTCGCGATCATCACCCTGGCTTGCTCCAAGATTGGAGCGATCTACACGCCCATCTTCTCGGGCTATGGAGCGGAGGCCGTGGCCACGCGGGTGCAGGACTGTGAGGCAAGGCTGCTAGTGACAGCCGACGGCTTCTCCCGTCGCGGCGGGTTGGTGAAGATGAAGCAGGTCGGGGATGAGGCGGCAGCTCGTTGCCCAACGGTGGACCATCTGCTGGTCGTGCGGCGGGCTGGCTGCCCGGTCTCCTGGAAAGCCGGACGCGATGTGTGGTGGCATGAATCGGTGCCCGGCGAGGCTGAGGGGCCTCCGACGGAGGTCATGGAGGCCGAGGAGCCCTTCATGATCATCTACACGTCGGGCACAACCGGGCGTCCCAAAGGCACCGTGCACGTGCATAGCGGCTTCCCTCTCAAGGCTGCCCAAGACCTGGCGTTTCATTTCGATTGCCAGCCCGAGGACACACTGTTCTGGCTCACTGACATGGGCTGGATGATGGGGCCGTGGGAGATCATGGGAGCACTCACGTTGGGAGCGACGTGCCTGCTGTACGAAGGGGTCCCAGATTGGCCGCACGCAGGGCGGCTCTGGGAACTTGTGGAACGTCACAGAGTGACAACACTCGGACTGTCCCCCACCGCTGTTCGAGCCCTTATGCGGCATGGCGAAGTGCCGGTGGATCAGCATGATCTCAGCTCCCTGCGCGTGCTTGGCTCGACCGGTGAGCCTTGGACACCAGATGCCTATCTCTGGTACTTCCAACATGTCGGCCAAGGGCGCTGCCCGATCATCAACTACTCCGGAGGTACCGAGGTTTCAGGTGGGATTGTAGGGGGCACGGTCCTGCACCCTTGTAAGCCCTGTGCCTTTACTGGCCCTTGCCTTGGGATGGCCGCCGAAATTTTTGACGCCGAAGGCCAACCGGTGCGGGGGGAAGTGGGGGAACTGGTGATCACGAAACCGTGGCCTGGGATGACCCAAGGATTCTGGCGCGATCCGCAACGCTATCTGGACACCTACTGGTCACGCTGGCCGCAGGTCTGGGTGCATGGTGACTGGGCTGCGACTGATGCGGAAGGGTTCTGGTACATCCTGGGCCGCTCAGATGACACCATCAAAGTGGCTGGCAAGCGCCTGGGGCCGGCCGAAGTCGAAGCGATCCTGACTGGCCATCGGGCGGTGAGCGAGGCAGCCGCGATCGGCGTCCCACACCCCGTGAAAGGCGAGGCACTGGTCTGCTTCGTGGTTCTTCGCCAAGGGTGGACCGCCAGTGAGGCGCTCACGAGCGAGCTTGCGAGCCACGTGGTCGAGCAGCTTGGAAAGCCCCTTCGTCCAGCCGCGGTGCACGCGGTGCCGGATCTTCCCAAAACCAGGAATGCGAAAATTCTTCGGCGGGTCATCCGGGCAGTGTTTCTTGGTCAGGACCCCGGCGATCTTTCCAGTCTCGAGAACCCCCAAGCCGTTGCGGCTATCAAGCAGCTCTGCTCCCCTGTAGGACCCGATTAGCCCGCATTATTTGTGGACGCTCTTGCTGCAATCGCGGATTCGCCGCTACAACAAAGCCCGCACGCGGCTCTGGCGTGCTGAGAGCAGCATTAGCGCGCTCACCGTTTTACCTGATTGCCACCGCCCATCTTGGCGCGATACAGAGCTCTATAAGCTGCCTTGACCACCTGATCTGGAGTGGGCTTGCGATCATCCCGTTCGGCGACGCCGACACTGACCGTCACAGAGAGTTCTTCATCGGAAGAACTGTCTCCACTCGGCTGTTCTGATTGCTCCCTGAGACGGCCGCCACTACGCAGGGCAAAGCGTGCGGTCTCGACCGTTTTCCTCATGGTCTCCAGGTGGGCGAGGGTATCACCCGCCGATTTGCCAGAAAAGACGACGGCGAATTCTTCCCCACTATAGCGGAAAGCCTTTCCACCGCCGGGCACGCTTGCAATCTTCCTGGCGACCATTTGCAACACCTGGTCACCCACACCCTTCCCATACTGGTTGTTGAACTCCTTGAGGTGATCGAGGTCCACCACCGCCACTGAATATCGACTGCCCAATCCGGGCAGGGTTTGGTCCAGGGCCAGCCGGCCCGGCACTCCGGTCAGCTCGTCGTGGTAGGTCATTTTGTAGGATTCCTCAAGAAGAGCAAGAAAGAGGATCAGTCCGGCCGTGGCAAAGTAATTCGTCGGGTTCCACCCGAAACGGCTGCCGTGGAGAGCGATGAACGAGGCGACTAACGCCCACATGAAACCGCTCTCGATGGGATTCTTATAGAACATGAAACGGGCCAGTTGGAGCACCGAGGCCACGACGAACACAAAGAGCGCCGGTTGAGCGATGGGGGTCCATCTGGTCAAGCGCGGATCAAAGTATGCAAACTCCAGCGACGCAGCCAGCTCTGCCAGCCCGGGGCGGCAGATCCACGCCACGAGGAACAGTTGCGAGAGGGTTACGCCCAGCCAGACTACCCCGCTACGGACCAGCGCGCCGCGCTCGGTCATCAAGGAGAGCGCCAAAAGGTTCAGCGGGAGCAGGAACGCGACTGCGTTGAAGACAATGCGGCCGACACCCTCCGTTGCACCCCCCCCGGCTGCAAGGATCAGCAAAGCTCCATCGGCCAAGGCCAGGCTCAGCATGGCGAGCACCATCCGGCTGCGATCGAAATGCCAGCCGAACAGGAGTCCGACCACCAAGACAATATAGGGATAGACAGCTACGAGCGGCTGCATCCAGCCGGGCAAGCCCAGCGGGCGCAGGAATCCCAGGGCGGCGAGCACCAGCAGGCCGCCGGGCACGACTAATGAATACAGCCATTTCCAAGTGGGGGATTTTAGGACCATACCCTCTACTCCAACGATGATTCTGCCAGAAGGGAAGCGCTTTCACTAATTTTTTCTGTTTTTTGCCACGTCAGCTCCACCACACCTCCATGATAGGGAGATTCACTGATAAGGAGCCGAAGTGGCAGGCAGTCTGGAAGAGGCTGAAGGCGGAAGGTCTCGCGCGCTTTTCGAATGAGACGGTGCCGGATGCGATGAGGGCGGTTCGTTTAACTTTGGCAGGATGGCTGGTCAAAGACCGCCCGGTCCAATCCTTTCCAGAACTGGTGCCAAGCTTCGGCGGTCTCCCGCGCCCCGGCCGCGACCTGCGCAAGCGCGGCCGGGGAGCCGGCCGTTTTGCGCACTGCCTCCACCAGCCACTGACTGTGCTGTTGTTCTTCCTGCACGTGCAGCTCAAAGAAGGCCAGGTCCTCGGCCGTGAATTCGGGATACTTCTGTAAGCCTGGATAGAGATACTGGAACTCTGACGCAGCCGTCGTTTCCACAGCCAGCTCCGCGCCCAAGGCAACCAGATAGTCCGTTTCCAGAAATAGGCGACGCAGGACCTGTAGGTAGGATTCCACTTCGGGGAGCGGTTGGGTCTGGTTCAGATCAGGCTCGCTGAGTCCCAGGGCTCTGGCGAACCGCTCGAGCTGCCTGACATGAGCCTGCTCGAGCGAGCCGGAGCCGAGCTCCGAATGAAGGGTCTTGATCAGCTCGACGCGCATCTCGATTTCGTCAACAGGGGTTTTATAGAGCAGCCCTTCCAAAAGTTTGACGAAGTGTTTGCAGAAGTAATGATACTGCCGCAAGAAGCGCTGCAACTGTTCGCGGCTCAGGCGCTGCTCCTTGAAACGCTGAAAGAACTCGTTGGAATTCACGGGATGCGTGGTGAGCTCCTCCATCATCCCCTGCAACGACAGTGGGTCGGCCTGCGTCAGATCCATACGTTCAGTGAATGTCCCAGTCCGGGTACTCCTTTCTTGCGCATTCATCGCACACACCGTGGGTGAACACGGCCTCTGAACGGTCCTTGATATAGTCTTCCACCTGATTCCAGTAGCCCTTGTCGTCGCGGATCCTCTTGCAAGACGCGCAGATAGGCAACAATCCGCGCAAGGTCTTAATATTCCCCACCGCATCCTGGAGCTGAAGAAGAAGCCCCTTTCGTTCCTGTTCCACACAGGAGCGCTCGATGAATTGGCCGATCTTGATGCCGATATCGGCCATCATCTGCAGCAGACTGGTGTCAGGTGGACGGATGTCCCGGCTGAAGAACTCGATGACGCCGAGTGTCTCGCCTCTGCTCTTGATCGGAAAACCAAACGCCCCGTGCAAGCCCGCTTTGGCCGCCAGGCGCGCCCGCGGAAAGTTGGAATCCTTGAGGACGTTTGGAATCCACGCCGGTTCGCCGCTTGCCCACACACGACCGGGCAACCCGATGCCTGAGGAAAACGTGGTTTCCCGACTGAGCGCTATGAACTCCGCGGCGTTCACCGACGGGACGTGCCAGACGAGGTCGCAGCGTAGGACCTGAGCGTCATGGTCTATGAGCCAAATGACACCGAGTTCCCATCCGACGATGTCGCAGACAGCTCGGAGGAAGCGAGGAGCCGCTTCGCGGAGCGTGTCGGAATCCACCAACGCAAGACTGACGGCCAATTGCGCAGCGAGGCGATTATCGGCCCGTTTGCGATCTGAGATGTCACGGATAATCCCGCTAAAGTAGTTTTCCCCTTTGGTCTTCCATGTGGCCAGTGAGAGTTCCAAAGGGAATTCGCTCCCGTCTTTGCGGAGTCCCTGCAGCTCAACCGTTTGTCCAACGAGGCGAGACTCGCCTGTTGAACGCACTCGCTCCAGCCCCCTTCGATGCGCCTCCCGGTATCGTTCAGGGATCAACTGCGTCAACGGCTTGCCCACCATTTCCTGTTCCCTATAGCCGAAGGTAGTGGCTGCGGCTTTGTTCCAGGACACGACGTTCCCATTGTTATCGGCGAGAATAATGGCGTCAACCGCCGATTGGACTACCGACGTGAGCCTGACCTCCGACTCCAGCAACTTTTCTTCGGCTCTCTTGTGGTCAGCCTGTTGGCGGTCCAACCTGACACAGAGCCACCCGACGACGCTCATCATCACCACGGCAAAGACCCGATTGACGAGAGCCATGCCGAGGTCTTCGTCAGACACAGGCCATGCCCCCAGGATGGTCAAGCCGATTGCCAGGATCGTGACGGCCATGACGGCCCATTGGCCCCGCCACCATAAGGCCGTCAGAATCGAGACCGGGTAGAGCGCCCACACGGCAATCTCAACCGGCGCCAAGAGGTCCATGCCGAATGTAAGGAGAAGTAGCCCGATCGTGATGAGGCCAAGGAAGGGCTGACGCCAACGAGTCGCTAGATTTTCTAGAGAAGGGAGCATCTCCCACCCGCTCGTCAACAGTCCTACGACGCGCTGATGCGGAGAAAGTATCACTGCTTTCCGTTCAAGGTCCCATCAGCGGTATTGTATCGGAGGCCGTTTCGCTCCACAACAGTGAACTTCTCGCCAGTCTGGACTCTTCCTCTAGCGGAAGACAATAAGTGTTCCTGCAGAAAGCTAGCTCAGATCTTGGAGGAAGGCGGGCTGGAACCGAGTCGAGGAGGAAGAATTCCAGGGCAATCACACAGTGTGCAACTACATGCTGCACATGTAGGAGATCGACTACGGGGGAAGAAGCTTGCAAATCAATGGAATGCGCTTGTTGAAGCCAGGGGGGTGAATCCTTTTCCCTTCGGCTCGCTTGTTCAGCAATCGCAAAAGGCAGCCCAGCGAGTCGAATGATTAACAAAATTAGCAGGTTCCACCAGGCTCGGTCTCCTCCCAATCAGGCATTGCATTTGCTCATCCAGGAGAGGCGGACTGATTTCGCACTCGTGGCTTTCAAAGGTGTCACCATGAGCACTCATGGTTTTCAGAGGATCCTTTCCTACTGCTTAGCAAGAGGCAAGAATGCTGTCAAAACAGAGAAGCAGATTGAACCTCCGCAAGATTGCCTCAGCACAACCGTTCCATTCCGTCGACATACCAGGCAGACGGAGCGAACTATGCTAAGGCGTGCTTGTTCCTATGAAATGATTGAGGGGCTTGGTGAGGACTCGATCGTCATCCACCAAGGTGAGGCCCTCGCGCTCAACGTTTGCTCCGAGGGTATCCTGCTCCTGATGGACCAGGTCCCGCAGGTACAACAGTTGATCGAAATTCATACGGCGAACTCAAAAAAGAGCCATATCTTAACGCTGTTCGAAGTGTGCTGGACCCGTCAGATTCAATCTGGGATGCATGACTGTCAGTGCTTGGTTGGGTGCCGGTTGAGCTTCGGTCCCTCTCCCTACTTCCTTTTTCAGAAAAAGAGCGTTGAGCACCTTGTTGCACAGCCTCTGTCTTGAACTTCCACTCCTTCTGCGAAGGTCCGGTCTCCTAGCGCCAGCGCCATCCGTTCAGGTTCCCCGCCGCTCCTCCCCTGTATGGGGGACAGGAAGTTAGATTGTGAATTTGGATCGAGAGAGAAACAATCCGCAATGAGGCGCCTCTCTTGCTCGGTACAGGAGAGTGAGATCCTCGGAAGATCAGGAGGCGGAAGATGAAACAGCCTATTCGGCGGAACGTCTCACGCGTTCTTCTCGTGAGTCTGGCTTCCACTGGACCTGCGTGGGCTCACTCGCTGATGGATGAGGTACGACTACACGCTTTGAAGAAAACCTCTGGCTATGATACCTTGAGCCGCCTCTCCAGGAACCGAAGCGGCCGGACAGGCTCAGACGATCAGAGCGGTCGGCTGCAAGACCAGGCTGCAACCACCAACGGGAGGACTTGAGGGATGAGACGACATGTTCTCTGGAGATGGGCTTTCACGGCGGGGCTCGTCATCGGACTCCTCGGCTTCCGCGGGGGCGAGCCAGCCTTGGCCGCAGAGCTGGCCGCTGGCACCTG
>JAHWYE010000340.1 GCA_020028195.1 Nitrospirota bacterium | reverse complement strand
CCCTTCTTGAGCGTTTGGGCGGCCCGGTTCCTGGTGACAAAATCTTCGATATAGGTTCCTAGAAGATCATCGAGTTGGCGCGGCGATGTCATCGTGTACCTCGCGGACAATTGCGCATACGGATGTCATCACAGAACTGGCGCTGCACAAGTTTAGCCTAGCGTGAACAGAAGCAGATTACAAGCGACATGGGAGGAGGCGGAGAAAGGATAGGATGCGTTAGTTTACGTGACGGTGCCGCCACAGGAGGAACCGGCACCCGCAGTACAGCCGTAGCAATGGTTGCCAGTGACAATCCGGCGGGTGTGAAGCCGTGTCTGACCGAAGTCGCGGATGTGCCGAGGTGCCCCATGGCTCACTGGGAGGTCCAGCATTTGGTTGAAGTCGCAGTCGTAGAGCGTGCCGTCCCAGCCGACGGAAATTGTGTAGCGGCACATGACGCCGGTGGCCGCGGTCGGGTTGAAGGCGTTCGCCAGCCGTTCCATGTAGCCCTCGTAGTTCCCGCTCTCGACGAGAAACTCCAGGAAGCGGCTGATCGGCATGTTCGTGATCGTGTAGAGGTGATTGAAGACCACGCCATGCTGGCGTGCCAGCTCCTTCCGGAACTGAGCTTCGATGGCCTCCTGCTTTGGCGGGAGGAAAGCGCCAACCGGGTTGTGAACGAGGTTCAGGGTCAAGTCGCACCCCTCGACACCGTACCCGAGTCGGTTAAGAAGCTGGAGCGCGCGGACTGATTTCTCGAACACTCCGTCGCCGCGCTGCGCATCGGTCTGGGAAGGGCGGTAGTAGGGCAGAGACGCAATCACTTCCACCTGGTGTTTGGCCAGGAACTCGGCCAGATCGGTCTGCGACGGCAGCAACAGGACACTCAGGTTACACCGATCCATCACATGGCGACCAAGACCTCGCGCCTGCTCGACCAGCCACCGAAAGTTTGGATTGAGCTCGGGCGCGCCGCCGGTGATGTCAACGGTCGGGATGTCAGTTTGTGCCAGCGTCTGCATGCACAACTCAGCCATCTCGCGCGTCATGATTTCCTGGCGGTCCGGCCCTGCATCCACGTGACAGTGCCGGCAGGTCTGGTTGCAGAGCTTGCCGACGTTGATCTGAAAAACTGTGATGCCGGTGGCGTGGAGTGGGTCCAACCCGGCTGTGCCCATGCGCTGCTCAAATGGGACGCAGGCCTCGGTGCCAGCGAGAATGCGAAGCTGTTCAGCCGTCGAGGCAAGCGGACTGCTGCGAGCCAACAAACTCAGTCCCATCAGCAACAGCCTCCACTGGGACTGCAGGCGACCTGCGTGCCGGAGATCTCTGCGGTGGCACGGTTGATCATGGCGAAGTGTGGACGGTAAGCATCCGTCTCCAGGACCTTCAGGGTCTTCGAGCAGATCTCGAGCGGGATGCCCCGTTGGTACAGATGGTCGTCATCATCCTCGACCTCAGTGAATGGGCCTGTGAAGAGGGCATAATCCCCTTTCCACACGCACGGCTTCTGCTCTGGCAAAATTGCCAGCCACCGCGGGTCTGAGGGTTCCAGTGTGACCGGCGTCTCCGACACCAGAAACAGAGACTGATAGGGAAGCGCGCTGAGTAAATGAGCGGTGCGGCCATGGACGGGCTGAGGGATTCCCCGCCGGTAGCTTTGTCCCGATTCATCTGTCGCGCGGCTGAAAGGGCCCAGCAAGGTTGCGAACAGGCCGTTATTGTGCTCCATCGCTTCGGGGAGCTTGTATCCGGTCAAAGTGATCGAGAGAAAGTGAATGCCGTCAATCACTTGCCACTGTGTGAATTTAACCTGGTGGATGCCCAGAAACCCCGCCTCCACCATGCCTCCCACATAGTCGCTCACTCGGAGCGCTCCAGACAGACAGTTCCCCCATTTCTCTGTGTCATGGACGAAGTACTGCGGAACCGGCTGATCCGACACGATATCTGAGATCGTGAAGCGTCCTCCCGGCCGCAGCACCCGGTTCATTTCATGAAAGACCTTGCGCTTGTCGGGAGCTAGATTGATTACACAGTTCGAGATGATCAGGTCAGCGCTATCGTCTTCGACCGGCATGGACTCCGCCATCCCCTTACGAAATTCGACGTTGGAGGTCTCGTACCCGAGATTCGCTGCGACAACCGGTGCATGGCGCCGCGCAATATCGAGCATGGTGTCGGTCATGTCAATCCCGATCACTCGACCGGTTGGACCGACTCGCCGGGAGGCCTCAAAGCAATCAATCCCGCCGCCGGAGCCGATGTCCAACACCGTTTCCCCGATGCGAACCGTCTCCAGCCCGGCTGGTGTGCCGCATCCGTAGGAGATCTTCAGGACCTCATCCGGGATAAAAGTGCGGAGATCGTCAAAATTGTAACCCGTGGGGCAGCATATTTGCTCGCCTGTGGCTGCCGCTCGGGCATAGCGGTCGCTGACCGTTTGAGCAATTCCATCGTAGGACATGGGGTCCTCACTATCAAGATAAGGTCATGGAGATCAGTCCATCTATCAGTCCCGACCCCTCCACGTCAACAAGTCTGTTGACGTAGGATAGCCCCCTCACTGGGCTGGAAGTTCGGCACACTTGAGCGTTACGTCGTCGGTTCAGCTCAGAATCCTTACAGCGGGCCAAATCCAAGTCGTGTCAGCTCACTCTTGACTTAGTATTACGATAAAGTGTGGCGGATGCACGTGTTCCCGACGCTTCAGGTCCTAACGTGGCGGAAGGCGGAGTGCCAGAGCCACCCGTAGATGGCGACGTTCACGACGAGTACCACCGTTCCGAATACGACCTGAATCTCCCGCGTGAGGTCTGCGGGGTAGAGCAGCGGAAGGATGTAGTGCTCGACGAAGTCTGAGCTGTAGGCGCT
>JAHWYE010000087.1 GCA_020028195.1 Nitrospirota bacterium | reverse complement strand
CAAAGGCCTATTGGGCCGCGTGACCGTGAATTCGCACACTCGCTCATGGTAATCATATGGGTCGAGACGATAAATCGATTCGGGCCCCTCCTTATGCGGAAAAATACCGACTGTGAGCCAGTAGCTCCCATCGCCGATGAGCAGCGGATCAAAGACGACATCAACGTAGCCCGTCCCCTGAAACATTCCCAAATCAATCGGCTCCTCGCCAGAAAAGCAGCTTGTCACCAGGATCCCATCGTGACTGGAGACAAACAGGTAGATTGAAGGATTATGGTAGAGGCCGGCGGTCTTATAATTGATGCGCACTACCATCCGGTCGCCGCGAAAATATGCGTACTCGGGGTGTTCATCCCGATCCAGCAGGAGTACGGACTGGATCCCAATTTCCCCTGATCCCCATCTCTCGCCACCCTCCCGCCGACCTGCTTGCTCACGCCGGGCACTCTCCAGTCGCCGCACATACTGGTCATACGCGCGACAGACCGCTTGCGCAGCGTCGAACTGGCGGAGCTTGCCGCTTTCGAGCCAGAGGATCTTGTGACACAATCGGCCGAGCAGAAACGAGTTATGCGAGACGACCAGCACCGTTCCCCCGTTGCTGATGAAGCGTTGGAGATAATGGATGCACTTGTTCACGAAATACGCGTCACCGACCGCCAGCACTTCGTCGATCAGTAGGATATCCGGTTGCAAGGCCGTGGCGATCGAGAACGCAAGCCGTGCCTGCATCCCGGTCGAATATGTCCTCAGCGGTTGCCGGATCACCTCCCCCAACTCAGCAAACTCAACAATTGTCGGCAGCTTCTGCTCCGCTTCCCGGCGACTCAACCCCAAGAGCATCCCGTTGATCCGGATATTCTCGACCCCTGAGTAGTCCGGGTGGAACCCCGTGCCCAGTTCAAGGAGCGCAGAGACCTTTCCGTTCATCTCGAAGGAGCCGCTGGTGGGAGCGGACAATCCCGCGAGCAGTTTCAGCAAGGTGCTCTTCCCAGCTCCATTCTGTCCCATCACCCCGATGCACTCCCCGGCGCCCACTTCGAACGAGACATCGTCGAGCGCCAGCCGCTGCGCATGGTATGGCTTCCGGTTGAAGCAGAGCATTTCCTTGAGCAGATCGGCCCGCCTGGCGTACCAGCGATAGATCTTGGTCAGGTGTTTCGCTTGTATGGCAACCATCAGATCACGTCCGCGATGAGCGCGCGCATTCGGCACAGCACCCAGAACCCAGAAAGAAAGAACATGATCGCTATGATCGTAACCACCATCCAGATCAACAAGGTCGGCGGCTGATTGGCTAGCAGAATCATCCGATAGCCCTCGAGAAAATACGACATGGGGTTGCACAAAAAGACGATGGCGAAGGCCTTCGGCACCATCTCGGTCGTGTAGACGACCGGGCTCAGAAACATCCACACCATCAGGGCAAGCGGCAGGACCTGGCTGGTATCGCGAACCGCGACATTCACGGCCGACAAGAACCATGCCAGCCCAATCGTAAAGAACAACTGAACCACGAGCAGCAGAGGAAGCAGCGCCAGCGTCCAGCCGACCTGATGCAGGGAGGCTAGGAGAGTCACGAGCAGGACGAGACCGACCAGCCCGGACACCGTGGTTCCCAGAACTTTACTCACCGGGAGAATTTCAATGGGAAACACAATCTTCGTGACGAGGGATGTGTTGGCGGTGATGGAACCTGCCGCAGCCGATACCGCCTCTGAGAAGATGAGCCAGGGGAGCAACCCGGTCAGGAGCACGAGCAGGTATTCCGCAGTGGTCTGACTCGGTCCCCCTCTGGCTTGAAACACGACCCCAAAGAGCACGCTGTACAGGCCAACCAAGAGCAACGGTTTGACCAGGATCCAGTAGAGCCCCACCACGGATCCGGTGTGCGTACGCCTCAGCTCATCGGCGGTCAACATCCGGATGAGTTCCAGATGGCGCAGAAGTCCGCTCAAACTTTCTGAAAATGACCCGACCATTCTGTAACTCGTGCCGGTCATGACGGCCTCTGTAACTAGCTGCGAGCCGAGGATTTCTGCGTCATCGCTGAACGGCACCCGTATATTTGGTGAACCCGTCCGCGTCCATGAAGAGGCGATTCCAAAACTCGAAGCTTAGCAAACTCCAAATCAGTAATCGGTGATTCACCTTGCCGGCTAAGTGCTCATCCAGGACCCGCCGAAGATAGGCCTCCTGAAAGAACCCTCGGGACAAGGTCTTTCGGTCCAACAAAACGGCTTTGACGTAGTTCATGAGAGGGCCCTGGTACCAAGACCGCTCCGGAGCGCTGAACCCTTGCTTGCGCTTGCGCAGGATCTGATCCGGCAGAATCCCTTCCATCGCGCGCCGAAAGAGATATTTCCCGGCTAAGTTCTCGTCACCTTCCGGGTTTTTGTCCCACCGATGGTTGATGAGATAAGAGGTCGGGAGCCCCGTCACAAAATCCACGAGTGTCTGGTCGAGTAAAGGAACCCGAGACTCCAAGGAATGAGCCATGCTGAGCTTGTCCTCGATGACAAGCAAGCCGTGCAAGAAGGTCTTCGCTTCAAAATACAGCGCTCGACGGATCGGATCTTGGATGGTCCGCGCGCCCTCGGCAACACGAAGGAAGGAGTCATAGGGATCATGCCTGCCAGCAGCGCGGATGACGTCAGGGGTAAAGAACTGGATCCGATGCTGATGCGGCACTAAGCGATTCCAGTACTGGTAGTAGGAAGAGCTGAAGTCACCGAAAGACTCGGCACCCTCCACGACTTTGTACCGCCAGGGATACCCGGCGAAGACCTCATCGCCCCCAGTCCCGGCGAGCACCACTTTCACGAAGCGGCTGGCCAGCCTGGCCGTGTAATAGTACGGATAGCACATCCCGACCCTGAGATCTTCGATGGCCCAAATGACGCGCGGAAGCGCCCACTCCAAGTCTCCGGCATGGAAGACCATCTGGTAATGCTCAGTTCCGAACAGGGCTGAAAGGACCTCGGCATCTTTTCGCTCGTCGAAGCCAGCTTCAAAGCCGGAGACATTACTGAGATCAAAGCCACCAGTGAAGGTCATCAACCGAGGAATGCTGTGGGTCGCGAGCGCCGTGATCGAGCCTGAGTCCATTCCTCCGCTGAGGTAGGCCCCCACCGGGACATCGCTAATCAGTTGCCGTTTGATCGTGTCCTCAAGCAGGAAGCAAAGGCGCTCCCGAAACCGCTCCTCTCCAAGATCCTCCTGAGGATCAAAATTGAAGTCCCAGTATCGGCGCCGCTCGATGCGGCCATCTTTGACCGTCATTGTATGGCCCGGTTCGAGGAGGTGGATTCCCTTAAACAGCGTCGTGTCCCCGAACGTATTCTGGAAGGTAAAGTAATCCACAAGGCCTGGCAGATTGACCTCGCGTGGGATCCAGGGAAGGGTCAGCAGGGCTTTTGCCTCAGAGGAGAAGACTAGGGTGTCATTGACCTCGACATAGTAGAGCGGTTTGATGCCGTATCGGTCCCTGGCCAGCACAAGCGTCTCGTCCCGATCGTCCCAGATCGCGAACGCAAACATCCCATTCAAGCGCTCGACACAGGCCGCCCCATGTTCCTGGTAGAGAGTGAGAATAACTTCCGTGTCCGTCCCGGAGACGAACTCGTAGCCCTTCTGGATCAATTCCTTTTTCAGCTCCTGGTAGTTGTAGATCTCCCCGTTGTAGGTAATCCATACCGTCCGAGTCCGATTGGCCATCGGCTGGTGGCCCGCGATCGAGAGGTCGAGAATGGAAAGCCTTCGATGGCCGAGGGCCAGACGAAACGTCTTTTTTCCGCTTGGCAGCTTGGCTCGGGCCAGCCCTCGGATCTGAAGATCTGGCAGAGAGCGGGCGAGATCGTGGGCAGTGGGCTCCCACCATCGCGGCCCTGATCGTCCTCTGGTCGGAGCCAGCAGGACGGAGCCGGCATCATCCGGGCCGCGGTGCGCCTGAGCCTCGCACAGCCGCGAAATCTCAAATGGGTCGATCGCCCGACTCGTTAAACTGTAGATGCCCGCGATGCCACACATCAGGCATTCATTTCCTTGACCAGTTCTTGCAACCCCTCGCGCAATCCAACGGTCGCTTGGAACCCAAGCATTCGCTTCGCCTTTTCATGACTCCCAACTCGTCTGGTCATCATGCCTGGCGCCTCCGGCTGGTAGATTGGGATCAAGGACGACCCTGTGAGCTCCAGGAGCATCATCACAATCTCCTTGACCGTCACTTCTGTCCCGCTTCCGACATTGAACGCTTCCTTCGTCACCTCGCTCTCCATTGCCAATACCGTGCACCGAGCAACGTCCCGAACATGCACAAAATCAAAGGAGGCAGAGCCGTCCCCGGTGATCACGGGCGGCTGACCCGACCTGATCTTGGAGAGGACGGCAGGAATCAAACTGCCAGCTTGCCGTGGGCCATACACATTCATATAGCGCACAATTGCGTATGGTAACTTCACATGAAACGGTCGAAACAGAAATTCGGCGCAAAGCTTGCTGACCCCATACATGGTCCAAGGATCGAAAGGATGCTGCTCATCCATCATCTCCCGCGTGTCCCCATAGACTGATGAGGCAGACGTGTACACCATTTTGCCTATGCCAGCTCTCACCGCTTCCTGGATGACATGGAAAGTCCCACGAATATTGACCTCAAACGCCAACCCCGGATCTTTTTCGCAAGTACCAAGCGGCAGCACAGCCATGTGGAACAGGCCGTTCATACCTTTCAGCGCATGAGTGAGTGCGTGCTGGTCCAGTACATCACCCTCGACAACCTGAACCCGAGAGTCCTGCAGAAGGCCTGTCAGGTTCTCGCGCCTGACCACCTTGTCATAGACCACCACCTGTTTGGCTCCACGCCGAAGGAGTTCCTCTGTCACATGCGATCCCACAAACCCACTGCCGCCCGTGACTGAGAACCTGTTGTTCTCGATCTTCATGTTGCGCGCTTTCCCTTCAGCAAGGGCTTGTCTCCCTCTCACTAAAAATCACGTCGTTGGAAAACCGCGCAGGCTGCAGAAATCAGAAGGGCCGCGTAGAGCAGCCCATAGGCAGAAGCCCATGCTTGATAGGACAGAGCCACCGATGTCCCCATTGCCGCCTGTCCCTTCATATTGAGCATCTCAAGATTGGGGCAGAGATAATACAGGCCCGTCATCACAGCCTGGACTGCCTCGCTATGATTTTTCTGGGCGATGCCTTTCAGATCAGTGGTAAGGTGCCCTATCACGTAAAACCCGAGCGTCATGATGGCGCTCAGAGTCGAGGTGCTGAAGGTGGAGAAGAACAAGGCCAGCGCGGTCACTAGCAACAACTCGACGAAGATCAGTTCGATTGCCTGCAACAATGCCCAGTGAACCGGCGCTCGATAAACCGCGAGGGTGGCCAAATACACAGCCAGCATGATCAAGACATTGACGAGGAGCGTGAACATGAGCCCTAGATACTTACCAAGGATGAACTGCGTTCGGCTGATCGGCCTTGCCATGATCGTGTAAACGGTCCGCCGCTCAATCTCCTTGCTCACCAGACCGATCCCGACAAAGATGGCAATGATCACCCCCACCAAGTTAATGGCGGCTAGGCCCATATCCGTGACGATTTTTTGATGCTCCATGATCGTGAGGTCCGCCAGCAGCACCGAGAACCCGATCAGCAGTAGGGCGAAGAACAAGAGATTGTAAAGAATCTTGTCCCTGAGGTTCTCCCTAAACGTGTTCAATGCGATCACGACAACCTGTCGCATAGTTAGACCTTCGTATCGCTTCGCATGCCCACTGTCATGTCATCTTGTTTGAAAAACAGTTCTTCCAGCGATCCCTTTTGCGGCGTGACCGAAACGAGCCTTCCACCACGAGCTCGGATCATAGCAAGAACTTCGTCAAGTTGATCTGGTCCGGGCAACGCCACCAGACAGTGCCGGCCTCGCTGCAGCACTCGAGTGGCCAAGGCGGTGATGGACGGTACCTCATCGGCATTGATGCCCTCGCACACAATCTCCACGGATTGTGTATGCCCATTACTGACAAGCTCATCCACACGGCCGGAGGCCAGCAACTTTCCCTTCACGATGATCCCGACCCGGTCACAAATCATTTCCACGTCCGGAATGATGTGCGTGCTGAAGAATACCGTTTTGCCCTGATCGCGCAGGCCAAGGATCAGGTCGCGGACATGCTTCCGTCCCAAGGGGTCGAGTCCCGACATCGGTTCATCCAGGATCACCAGCTCCGGGTCGTGAATGAGTGCCTGGGCAAGACCCACTCGTTGGAGCATGCCTTTCGAAAACTTACGGAGTTGTCTGGTCCGCGCCTCACTCAGCCCCACAACCTCCAGAAGATGATCGATCCTCCGGCCTAGTTCGGCTCGCTCCAGGCCATCCAAGTGCCCGTAGAAGGCTAAAAACTCATCGGCTGTGAGGTAGTCGTAAAAGTAGGGGGACTCTGGAAGGAATCCGATCCGCCGGCGGACTTTCAAGTCGCCGGCCGGCTTGCCCAGCATTTCGACCTTCCCGCTTGTGGCGCGCATTAAACTGAGCAGAATTTTCAACGTCGTGGTCTTTCCGGCACCGTTGGGACCCAGAAAGCCGTAGATCTCTCCTTTATGCACAGACAGTGACAGCCCAGCGAGTGCGGTGACAGGGGGCAGCCACGGCCACCCAGATCGGAATTTCTTGGTCAACTCTTCAACTAAGATTGCGTCCACATTTCCTCACGAGCTTATTGATGAAGCAAGGCGCAATACTTCAACGGGAGACGCCCCCCATATAGTGTCGATGCACGCGTAACCGTTGGCGCAACCCTGTGCTGGCCACCGTTCCCTCCGAGGCTTTCAATTCGTAGACACCTCCTAAGGGTTCCTTCGGTATCTGTTGAATGATGCCTTTGGTCACCAGATCGTTCAAGCTGGCTGGGAGTTTGCCATACCGCGCCTTGTATCGACGGACTCCTTCCTCCAGAAAGCGGATGTCTCGCTCCGCGATCACTTCTTTCATCCGCTGCACCAGCGCCT